>CAIPWG010000219.1 GCA_903868655.1 uncultured Sphingomonadales bacterium | reverse complement strand
CCTTGTTCGTGAGGCGCTGCGCGGCACCCAGGTTGGCGATGGTGCCGAGCGTCAGCGATTTTCCCGAGCCGGACTGGCCGAAGAGCGCCGTGACGCCGTCGCCATTGCGGAAGGCGACATCGAGTGAAAAGTCCCCGACCTTGCGCCGCAGGTCGACGTCGATCATTCCGCGGACCCCAGTCGCCGCTCGGCGCGCCACTGCACCAGTTCGGAGGCGAAAAGCGCCGAGAGCGCGATGACGACGGCGACGAGCGTGAGCCGCAGCGCCGCCTCGTCGCCGCCGGGAACCTGCGTATAGGTGTAGATCGCCGCCGAGATGGTCTGCGTCTCGCCCGGAATGTTGGAGACGAAAGTGATGGTCGCGCCGAATTCGCCGAGCGCCTTGGCGAAGGCGAGAATGGCGCCGACGATGACGCCGGGGATCGCGAGCGGCAGAGAGACCGTGAAAAAGGTCCAGACGCGGTTGGCGCCAAGCGTTCGGCAGAGGTCGTAATGTTCCCGCCGGAAAGACCTGACCAATTTCTTGACCCTGTCTGCGGAAACACACTTACGTATAATATGCCTATTAAAAGGTTAACACATGGCAAGAATTTGCCGTGTGGGATCACATTTCGCCGCGCGCACGCCGGATCGCAAACCATTTGGCGACATTGGCATTGTGCTGTTCGAGTGTGTCGGCAAACGCATGACCCTTGGTGCCATCGGCCACCATGTACAGCGCATGGGTATCGGCCGGGTTGAGCACCGCAGCAATGCTTTCGCGGCTGGGATTGGTGATCGGGCCCTTGGGCAAACCCACCATGGCATAAGTATTGTAATCATTGACCGCGTGAATTTCAGATTCACGAATACGGCGCCCCAGTGGTCGCCCTTGGGTGACCGGATAAATGATCGTCGGATCGGCCTGCAATTTCATGCCCAACCGCAGGCGGTTCGAATAGAGCCCCGCAACCATCGGGCGTTCGCTTGGCTTGCCGGTTTCCTTTTCGACGATCGAAGCCAACGTAACCGCTTCTTGCGGGGTTTTGGCAACCGTGCGTGGTGAACGTTTGGCCCACAGTTCGGCCAGAGTATCGCTCATGGCAGTGCGCATGCGTGCCAGCACCGCGGCGCGTGCCTCGCCACGCTGATAGTCATAGCTGTTGGGCAGGATGGAGCCTTCGGGCGGCAGGTCGGCCTTTCCTGTCAACATCGGCTGGGCCATCAGTTTTTCGAGGACCATGACCGAGGGCATGCCTTCCGGTACGGTGAACAGCCGGCGTATCACGCCCTCGCTGCCATGCAGGATCGCGAGAATTTTTGCGCCACTGGCATGCGCGGGAATCATGAATTCGCCGGCTTTCAACCCGCCCGCATGCCCCAACAAGCGGGCGCGCGCGCGGAATGTCGTCGCCGACGCAATCTCTCCCTCGGCTTCGAGTTCCTGCGATACGCTGACCATCCCGGCACCGTCAGATACCACGAATGGCGCGTCGTGCGGCAGAGGCCCAGGCCCATACCACCCCCACAGGAAATGCACGCCAAAGGCGAACATGCCGGCAAGGCTGGCAATCAGCACCCAGTGACCTGTTTTCATGCGTCGCACGGACAGCCCTTTGCCACGCCTGCGCCGGGGTTTCCCGACGTCAAATCGCCTTCATGATCAGGCTGGCGTTGGTTCCGCCAAACCCGAATGAATTGTTGAGCACGGCCCGCACCGTGCGCTTGCGCGCCACGTGCGGCACCAGATCCACGCCCTCGCAGCCGTCGCTCGGATTGTCGAGATTGAGCGTGGGCGGAACGATCTGATCGCGCAGTGCCAAAATGCAGAAAATCGCCTCTACCGCACCTGCGCCGCCCAGCAGGTGCCCGATCGCAGACTTCGTGCTGCTCATCGACGCACCAGCCAGATCATCGCCCAGCACGCGCTTTACCGCAGCCAGTTCAATTGTGTCGGCCATCGTCGAGGTGCCGTGTGCGTTGACATAGTCGATGTCGCCCGGTTCCATCCCCGCCTTGCGCATCGCCATGCGCATGGCCAGTTCGGCGCCTTTGCCTTCGGGATGCGGTGCGGTCACGTGATAAGCATCGCCAGACAGGCCATAGCCAACCACTTCGGCATAGATCTTGGCGCCACGCGCCTTGGCGTGTTCGTATTCTTCCAACACGACAACGCCGGCACCTTCGCCCATGACGAAACCATCGCGGTCGCGGTCATAAGGACGGCTGGCCTGTTCGGGCCGATCGTTGTACGAACAGTTGAGCGCGCGCGCCTGGGCAAACCCGGCCACACCGAGCGGATTGATCGTCGATTCAGAACCACCCGCCAGCATGATATCGGCATCATCGTCGCGGATCATACGCGCAGCATCGCCAATCGAATGCGCGCCTGTGGAACACGCAGTTACCACCGCGTGATTCGGGCCCATCAGACCGTATTTGATGCTGACCTGGCCCGAGATGAGATTGATCAGGCGGCCATGCACGAAATGCGGGCTGACACGGCCCGGACCTTTTTCGTGGAGTACGATCGACTCGCTTTCGATCCCGGGCAAGCCACCGATGCCCGATCCGATCGAGCACCCGGTGCGCAGCTTCAGCGCTTCGTCCATCTCAACGAGGCCAGCATCTTCCAACGCCTGGCCCGCAGCATCGATGCCATAAACGATGAACGGATCGACTTGCCGTTGAATCTTGTGATCGACGCGCAGCGACGGATCAAAGCCATATTCATGGCCGGCCGGCTTCACCTCACAGGCGATGCGGCACTTCTGATCGCTGGCGTCAAAGCGTGTAATCGGGCCTGCGCCGGATTTTCCCGCAAGCAGGTTTGCCCAGACGGTTTCCACCTCTGCACCCAACGGAGTAACAAGTCCCAGACCGGTCACGACAACACGACGCACTGAATTCTCCGGCATTGAATTCTCCGGTTAAAAAGAAACAGGCCCAGCCCATCGTAACGGGCCGAGCCTGCCTTTACACTCCCCCCGTTACACGGTGATCACAAAGCTTGTGAACACTGCGCCAGCCTTGCGGCTTGGCGAGAATGGGGAGCTTAGGGTGATCAGCCCTTGTTTTCGTCGATGTATTTGATCGCGTCGGCGACAGTGGCGATCTTTTCCGCCGCGTCGTCGGGGATCTCGACACCGAATTCTTCTTCGAATGCCATAACCAGCTCGACGATGTCGAGCGAATCAGCACCAAGATCGTCAATGAAGCTGGCGTCTTCAGTGACCTTGTCGGCCTCGACCCCGAGGTGCTCGACAACGATCTTCTTAACGCGGTCGGCGGTATCGCTCATTCGATGTGTCCCTTCAGACAAAACGCAGGTGCCAAAACACGGTGCTTCCACCGTTCCGGCAAACGCCCTAATAGGCGCAAAGCCTGCTGGCAAGTGGGAGACGCGCAGCTGACGCATGAAGCCAGCTTTGCGACAAGTTTAATCAGCTCTTAACAGGCTCCGCCACACGAATCGACAATTCGCGCAACTGGCGCAGTTCGGCGGGCGCGGGCGCCCCCATCAACAAGTCTTCGGCACGCTGGTTCATCGGGAACAGCGAAATTTCGCGCAAGTTCTGCGCGCCGCACACCAGCATGACGATGCGATCGACCCCTGCGGCCATGCCGCCATGCGGTGGGGCCCCATACTGGAAAGCGCGATAAAGACCGCCGAACCGATCTTCGACATCGGCCTTGGTCAAACCAACCAGCTCAAACGCCCGCACCATCGTTTCGGGGCTTTGATTGCGGATCGAGCCCGAGGCGATTTCAAAGCCGTTGCAGACCAGATCGTACTGGAACGCCTTGATTGTCAACGGATCGGAGTTGTTCAGCGCGTCGATGCCACCTTGTGGCATTGAAAACGGGTTGTGCGCGAATTCGACTTTCTTGTGCTCTTCGTCCCATTCGTAGAACGGAAAATCGACAATCCAGCACAGGCGGAACGCATCAGCTTCGATCAGTCCAAGCTGTTCGCCGACACGGTTACGCGCAAGACCCGCCAGTTTGGCCGCCTGCTCAGGCTTGCCCGCGGCAAAGAACAGGCCATCGTCGGCGCCCAGGCCCAATTCGGCATAGAGCGCTTCCATGCCCTCGGTGCCGTGGTTTTTCGCAATCGGCCCACCGAATTCGCTGGCTTTGCGGGTTACGTAACCAAGGCCTGCATGACCTTCGGCACGCGCCCATTCGTTCATCTCGTCAAAAAACTTGCGGCTCTTGTCGGCCGTGCCCGGCGCGGGGATCGCCCGCACCACACCGCCGCTGCCGACGATGCGTTCAAACAAGCCAAAACCCGAAGTGCCAAAGTGATGCGACACATCGCTGATCAGCAGCGGGTTGCGCAAATCAGGCTTGTCCGAACCGTATTTCAGAATGGCTTCGTCATGGGCGATGCGCGGAAACTGGCCCGTGGGCGTCACGGCGCGGCCGTCCGCAAACTCTTCGAAAATGCCGCCGATCACCGGCTCCATCGTTTCCCAGACTTCTTCCTGGGTGACAAAGCTCATTTCCAGATCGAGTTGGTAGAATTCGCCGGGCAAACGATCAGCGCGCGGGTCTTCATCGCGAAAACACGGCGCAATCTGGAAATACCGGTCAAAGCCCGCCACCATCAGCAGCTGCTTGTACTGCTGCGGCGCCTGCGGCAGCGCATAGAATTTGCCGGCGTGGATGCGGCTGGGCACCAGAAAATCGCGCGCGCCTTCGGGGCTGGACGCTGTCAGAATAGGGGTTGAATATTCGGTAAAACCAATTGCTTCCATCCGGCGGCGCATTGCCGAAATGACTTTGGTCCGCCGCACGATATTCGCGTGAAGAGTATCGCGGCGCAAATCAAGGAAGCGATAGCGCAGACGGATATCTTCAGGATATTCCTGCTCGCCTGCGACCGGCATCGGCAATTCGTCGGCGGTCGACAGCACGGTGGCGCTGCGGGCATAGACCTCGATCGCGCCGGTTGGCAGGTTTGCGTTGATAGTGCCCGCAGCACGCGCTTTGACCAGGCCATCGATCGTTACGACGCTTTCAACGCGCAACCCTTCCAACATTGCCAGCGCGGGGCTGTCGGTATCGGCAACGATCTGGGTCAGCCCGTAATGGTCGCGCAAATCAACAAACAACACGCCGCCATGGTCGCGCTTGCGATGCACCCACCCCGACAGACGCACGGTCTCGCCGACAGTGTCTGAGGTCAGGGCACCGCAAGTGTGGCTACGATAGGGATGCATCGAAGGTCTTTCCAAAACGAGCGTATTGAGGCAGGGAATTGTTTGCGGCCAAGAGGCGATGGCCGCCATTTTGTCAAGCCGCCGCCCCCGGACGGGGGTACCCACCGGGCCTATATGCCGCACAGTCTGGCAGATTGGCCGAAAAGAAAAAAGAGCGATGAAGATCCATCCGCTGATCACCACGAGCGAAGCGCTGGCCGATATCTGTGCCCGCCTGTCCAGACTTCGCTTATACGCCCACCGCGCACGCGCCCGCCGTTGCAGCGCTGTTGAATGCGGGGGCGATCTTGATCGGTAAGACCAATCTGGACCAATTCGCCACCGGGCTGGTGGGCGTGCGCAGCCCCTACGGCGTGCCGCGCAATGTGTTCGATGCGCGGCTGGTGCCGGGGGGCTCATCCTCAGGTTCGGCTTGCGCGGTGGCGGCGGGGATTGTGCCGTTCGCGCTCGGCACCGACACCGCAGGCTCAGGCCGGGTTCCGGCGGGGTTGGGCAATGTCGTGGGGCTCAAGCCGACCATCGGGGCGGTCTCACCGCGCGGCATGGTGCCGGCGTGTCGCTCGATCGACACCATCTCGATCTTCGCGCGCACCGTGGACGAAGCCATCGCGGTGGAGCGCGTCATTGCGTTTTACGATGCGCCGGATGCGTATTCGCGGTCGGCCCCGTTCCCTTTCCTGCGCGTTCCGCCGCTGCCGCCGACAATGCGGGTGAAGATGGCCAATATCGAGGGGCTGTGCACGCCGGGGGTTGCAGAGATCACCCACCGCGCCGCCGCGTTGTTATACGCTGAGACGATTGATATCGCGCCGCTGCTGAACATCGCCAAGCTGCTCTATGACGGCCCTTGGGTGGCCGAGCGCACGGCGGCGATGGCGGATTTTCTGCGCGATCATGCCGATGCGTGCCACCCAACCACCCGCAAAATTCTCGAAGGCGGGTTAGAGCGCAAAACCGTGGACGCGTTCCGTGCGTTTTACCAACTTGCCGATGCGCGCCGGTTTGCCGCCGGGTTGTTCGCAGGATGTGATGCGCTGCTGGTGCCGACCGCGCCGTTCTCGCCAACGCTGGATGAGCTTGCGGCTGACCCGATTGGGCCTAATTCGCGGCTCGGCACCTTCACCAATTTCGTCAATCTCTGCGATCTCGCCGCCCTCGCCGTGCCTGCCGGGTTTGACGCGCAAGGGCTGCCGGTGGGGGTGACACTGATCGGTCCGGCGTGGTCTGAGGGGCGATTGGCGGCGTTGGCGGATCATATTCATCGCCAATTCGTGCACACCGTGGGCGCCACCGGCGCACCGTTGCCGTTGCCCGAAGCGCCGGATGCGCTGGCTGCGGACGAGACGGCGCTGTTTTGTGTGGGGGGGCACATG
>CAIPWG010000218.1 GCA_903868655.1 uncultured Sphingomonadales bacterium | reverse complement strand
CCCCCATTTCACCCGCGCGGTGATCAAAGTGTTTGTCGATCTGTTCAACCAGGGGCTGATCTATCGTGACAAGCGACTGGTCAATTGGGACCCACGTCTAAAAACCGCGATTTCCGACCTTGAAGTCGAAACGCAGGAAATCAAGGGCGGGTTCTGGCGGTTCCGTTATCCGTTGGCCGACGGCGTGCGTCGCACCGACGGGCTCGATTATATCGAGGTCGCCACCACGCGCCCCGAAACCATGCTGGCCGATATGGCGGTGGCCGTGCATCCGGACGATGCGCGCTACCAATCGGTGATCGGTGCGTTTCTTGAACAGCCTCTTACCGGGCGGCGTATTCCCGTGGTCGCTGACGAACACGCCGATCCCGAACTCGGCTCGGGTGCGGTAAAAATCACCCCGGGACATGATTTCAACGACTTCGAAGTCGGCAAACGCGCCGGGATCAAGCCTTCCGACATGTTCAACATGTTCGATGCGGAAGCCAAAGTGGTGCAAACCGCCGATGGTCTGGTTCCCGCCGAATTTCTGGGTCTGGACCGGTTTGTGGCGCGCGCCCGCGTGGTCACAGCGATGCAGGCCGCCGGTTTTCTGGTGCCGCATATCGACAAGGATGGCGAGGAACACGAATACGAGCCGCGCACGATCCAGACCCCGTTTGGCGACCGAGGCGGCGTGGTCATCGAACCGTGGTTGACCGATCAATGGTATGTCGATGCTGCGGCACTGGCTGCTGCGCCGATTGCAGCCGTGCGATCGGGCGCAATCGAAATCGTGCCCAAGACTTGGGAAAAGACCTTTTTCAACTGGATGGAAAACATCCAGCCCTGGTGCGTATCACGCCAGCTGTGGTGGGGTCACCGGATCCCGGCGTGGTACGA
Organism: uncultured Sphingomonadales bacterium; assembly: GCA_903868655.1. GTDB lineage: Bacteria > Pseudomonadota > Alphaproteobacteria > Sphingomonadales > Sphingomonadaceae > Novosphingobium. The sequence goes on along the minus strand of CAIPWG010000218.1, from coordinate 7,960 downwards.
TGCCGATGGTCGTGCCTATGTGGCCGAAGACGAAGCCGCCGCACAAGCGTTGGCCGGCGATGGTGCAGTGCTGACGCGCGATGAAGACGTGCTCGACACCTGGTTTTCGTCTGCGTTGTGGCCGTTTGCCACGTTGGGCTGGCCCGACAATGCTGATTTGGTGAAACGGCATTATCCCAATGACTTGCTGGTTTCTGGTTTTGACATCCTGTTTTTCTGGGATGCGCGCATGGCCATGCAGGGGCTGCACCTCATGGGCGAAGTACCGTGGCGGCGGCTGTATCTCCATGGGCTGGTGCGCGCGGCGGACGGACAGAAAATGTCCAAATCCAAGGGCAACGTGGTCGATCCATTGGTCTTGATTGACCAGTATGGGGCCGATGCCTTGCGCTTTTTCATGTGCGCAATGGAAAGCCAGGGCCGCGATGTCAAAATGGACGAGCGCCGCGTCGAAGGCTATCGCAATTTCGCGACCAAGCTGTGGAACGCGGCGCGCTTCTGTCAGGCCAACGGCATCGGCGCATCGTCGACATTGGCCGCCCCGGCAGCCAGCCATGCGGTCAACCGCTGGATCATCGGGGAAGTGGCCGAAACGCTGACCGCACTCGATCAGGCGATGGCCGATCTGCGGTTCGATGCAGCAGCCAACACGGTCTATCAATTCGCGTGGGGATCGTTCTGCGACTGGTATATCGAATTCATCAAGGGCAACTTTGACGAAGAAACCCGCACCGTGGCAGGCTGGGTACTCGACCAGATTCTGGTGATGTTGCACCCGTTCATGCCGTTTGTGACCGAAGAGCTGTGGCACGCGCTCGGCAAGCGGGATGCTGACCTGATCCTGGCGCAATGGCCTCAGCCGGGCGCGACTGTCGATCATGCAGCCAAGGCCGAAGTCGAATGGTTGATCGCGCTGGTGTCAGGTTTCCGCACCGCGCGCAATGAACTCGGCTTGGCGCCCGGTGCCAAGCTCGAAGCGTGGCTGCCCGAACCGAGTGCCGCAACCCGCGCGATTGTCGATGCCAATGGCCCCGCGATCGACCGATTGGCCCGCTTGTCTGCCATCCATTTTGCCCCGGCGCCTGCCGGTGCGGCGATGCAGGTAGGCGCAGGCGACGCCACACTGATCGTCCCGCTCGAAGGCCTGATCGACATTGGCGCAGAACGGGCGCGGCTGGAAAAGGCCCTGGCGGTTTCGCAAAAGGAAGCCAAAGCGCTCGAAGGTCGGCTGAACAACGCATCTTTCGTTGAACGTGCCAAGCCCGAAGCGGTGGACAAAGCCCGGGCCGACCACGCGCACCACACCGCCGAAGCAGCGCGGCTGGCGGCTGCCTTGGCGCGGCTGGGGTGACGCTCACCCTCGCCACCACTGCCCCGGGTGAACCCGAAATCTTCGCCTCGTTGCAAGGCGAAGGTGCGTCCATCGGGCGGCCCAGCGTGTTTGTACGGCTGTCGCGCTGCAACCTGGCGTGCCACTGGTGCGACACGGCCTACACCTGGCGCTTTGCCGGAGACAACCGGCCCCACCGCGACGATCGCGCCTTTGACCGCCAAGCCAACCAGATCACGCTGGACGAGGCCGATGTTGCCGAACGTATCCGCAGCTATGGGGTAGCCCGCCTGGTGATCACCGGCGGTGAGCCCCTCCTTCAAGCCCCGGCACTGGCGCGGATGATCGAAGCACTGGGTGCAGGCTTTCACATCGAGATCGAAACCAACGGCTCGGTCGCCCCGGCACCGGCGCTTGATCCGTTGATCCAACAATACAATGTCAGCCCGAAACTCGCGCATTCGGGCAACCCGACCGAACTCGCGCTGGTGCCCGAACGGTTGCGCACCTGGGCAACAGACCCGCGCGCGCTGTTCAAATTCGTGATCGCCAGCCCCACTGATCTGGCAGAAGTTGAAACACTGGCGCAAACCTACGCCATCGTGCCCGAACGCCTGTTCGTCATGCCCGAAGGCACCGACAGCGCAACGTTGCGCGATCGGTCCCGTTGGTTGGCCCAGGCAGCAATGCAGGCCGGCTGGCGTTTCACCGACCGGCTGCACATCCATCTTTATGGCGACACCCGCGGAACGTAATCCGTATGCAGCGAAAGCAGTGGTCTCGCAAAAACGAGATAAGTTTGCTTAAATTATCAAAATAATATAGGAGAAAATTTCAATTTTTAGCCGCGGGCTGAAAATACCAAGCGAACGCAAGGAATATAAATTTTTGCGTTAATTCTTGGCTTTGAGTAAAATTTATGCTCCAAAAATCACAAAATTCTTCGGTAGATTTTCAAAAACAACAAGAGAAATATATTATTGTTGTCGATGACGATGCGATTATTTCGTCTGGTTTCACCATTATACTTGAGGATGCTGGATACAAGGCAATTTCCTTTGGCAGCGGTGAAGATTTGATCGAGGCCAATTGCAGCGACACAGCCTTATGCGTGCTGCTGGATGCAAGTTTGCCTGGGATTTCCGGCGTAGAGGCGCTCCAACGCTTGCGAGCTGCGGGGAACCCGGTGCCGGTGATCATGATCACTGCTTCAGGCAGCGTGACCACTGCAGTCGAGGCCATGAAAGCGGGTGCCTGCGACTTCGTTGAAAAGCCAGCCAGCGAAAAGGATATCCTGGAGGCCATCGGCAGAGCGCTTGCAATTAGTCAGGACAATTCGTTACTTGACGACCTGAGGGCCAATGCAGTGAAATTTCTTGGCCAGCTGACCAAGCGGCAAAAACAGATACTAGATCTGATCATGGATGGTCACCCCAACAAGAACATCGCTGCGGACCTTAACCTTAGTCAACGCACAGTCGAGAATCATCGCGCCGTTATCATGGAGAAGGCAGGCGTGAAATCGCTGCCAGCCCTCACGCGCATGATGTTTGCCGCCAGTTTGCCAGTGCAACCTGCTTCTGCCTCAGCCATTTCCACCATGCTCGAGCATCAGGTTGATAGCGCGGACATCGCGGGCGAATCGGATCGCGATCGTTTCGAGCGATTTTTCGAACAAATTCCCCTCGCCGTCATTGTCTCAACGCTGGCCAGGGAAGAGCGCGTGATTTATGCCAATCCGGCGTTCGAAGCTCTATCAGGCAACATTCGCGCCGAGATCGAAGGTCGGCCATGGAGCAGCCTGCGCGGCGCGACAGTCGGCAAAGATGTAACAGTCGCAATAGGCGATGCGATTACGGCAACGCCCGAAGTGATCGGAACCTTTCAAATTGACCGGCCTGATGGCAGTTCATCGCTGGTAGACCTGTTTTCCAGTGTGATTTCCCATGATGACGGCAGCCCAGAATTCCGGCTTGCTGCGCTGGTCGACGTTGCGCCCCGCGATGCAAATCTGGTGCAGGAATTTGAAATCCAGATGCGAGAAAAAGACATGCGGCTGCTGGAAATGCAGCACCGCGTGAAAAACAATTTGCAAATGATCACGGCGCTCATGCGCGTCGAAGCACGCAAGGCGCGTACGCAAGACGAAACCGGTATGTTTGACAGGCTGGCCGGCCGCATCAATTCAATCCAGCTGGTCTACAAGCTGCTATCGGAATCCGGCCAGCGCGACGAAGTCGACCTGGGCGTCTATTTGAGCGATGTGGCGTCTTCAGTCATGCACGCCTCCGCCATCGACGGCATTCGACTTGAATTGAAGGTCGATTCCTATCCCGTTTCAATCAATGTCGCGCTGCCGACCGGAATGGTGGTCAATGAATTGATGACCAACGCGCTCAAGCACGCTTTTATCGGCCGCGAATCCGGCACGATCCTTATCCACAGCTTGTCTGATGCACGCGGCCGTCGGGTTATTGTCGCAGACGATGGGGTCGGGCTGCCGCGCGATGTCACCTGGCCAAAGCGCGGTAAACTTGGCGCATTGATCGTTCAGTCACTTCGTCAGAATGCCAAGGCAGATATTGCGGTGGATTCCGAACCGGGCCGCGGCGTTCGCTGTACGATCACATTTGCCCAAACGGCTTGACAATTACTGACCCGCACGTAGCGCCGCGTATTGGTCAGAACGGGATGTCGTCGTCGAGATCGTCACCGAAGCCGCCACCCGCCGGGGCGCCGCCGCCAAAGCCGCCAGACGAGCCGCCACCCGAAGCGCCGCCGCCGAAGCCACCGCCCGAGCGTTGACCACCGCCGCCACCGCCATACCCGCCACCCGAGGCCCCCCCACGGTCACCGCCGCCGCCGCCGCCGCCGCCTTGCGCGCCATCAAGCATCGTCAGCACCGCACCGGGGCCCTGCAACACGACTTCGGTGGTGTAACGGTCCTGTCCGTTCTGGTCCTGCCATTTGCGCGTGCGCAGTTGGCCTTCGATATAGATTTTCGATCCTTTGCGCAGAAAACGCTCAGCCACGCCCACCAGACCTTCGGAAAAGATCGCGACGGTGTGCCATTCGGTGCGTTCCTGACGGTCGCCGGTGTTGCGGTCTTTCCACGATTCCGAAGTGGCGATGCGCAAATTGCACACTTTGCCGCCGTTCTGGAACGCACGGGTTTCGGGGTCTGCGCCAAGATTGCCGACCAGAATGACCTTGTTGACGCTGCCTGCCATCGAATCGTGTCCCTATTTCGTTCGCACCGTGGCTAGCCGATCAGGCGCGGCTGCGCACATCCCTCACGCAGGCTTTTCCCCGATTTCTAGCCCAATCCGGCCGCAACTGCGATCCAGTAGACCATGCCGGCGAAGACATAGGCCAGGCCGAACAGATAACTCAGCATGAAAATGGGCCATTTCCACCCATTTGTTTCGCGACGGGTAACCGCAATCGTCGACATGCATTGTGGCGCAAACACGAACCAAGCCAAAAACGCCAAGGCTGTTGCCAGGCTCCAATGTGATTTCAATTGCGCTGAAAGTCCTTTGGCACGCGCCTGCTCGTCGGTGGCGCCTACCGCATATGTCGTGGCAAGCGCGCTGACCGCGACTTCGCGCGCGGCCATTGTCGGGATCAGCGTCAACGCGATATCGCGGTTGAACCCGATCGGTTCAACCACCACGGCCAGACCGTTGGCGATATGCCCGGCGACCGAGGCATTGACCTGATCCTGCCCCGGTGCAGCGCGCGGAAAATTGAGCAGCAGCCACAGCACAATCGCCACGGCAAAGATCATCGTTCCCGCGCGGCGCAAAAAGATCCATGCGCGCTGATAAAGCCCGAGCGCCAGATCCTTGATCGTGGGCAACTGATATTTGGGCAATTCCATGATGAAGCCCGAGGCCGCACCGCGCGTGATTGAACGGCGCAGCACCAAGGCGGCACCCATTGCGCCAACAATGCCAAGGCCATAAAGCGCAAACAGGACCAACCCCTGCAACCCGACCCCCGGCAACACTTCGCGCGCAGGGATAAATGCTGCAATGATCACGGCATAGACTGGCAATCGCGCCGAACACGTCATCATCGGCGCGATCAGGATTGTGGTCAGCCGATCACGCGGGTCGGTGATCGATCGGGTCGCCATGATCCCCGGCACCGCGCAGGCGAAGCTGGACAGCAGCGGTATGAAACTGCGTCCGGACAGCCCGACACCGGCCATCATGCGATCCATCAGAAACGCCGCACGCGGCATGTAGCCGGTGGCTTCCATCATCAGGATGAAAAAAAACAGCACCAGAATCTGCGGCAGGAACACCACCACAGACCCAACCCCGGCAATGACGCCTTCGGTCAGAAGATCGCGCAGCAGCGAGGGCGCAAGCGAAGCCCGCACCCAGCCTGCCCCATCCGAAAATAACGCATCGAGCGCATCCTGCACCGGCTTGGCCCAGCTGAACACCGCCTGAAACACCACGAACAGCAATGCAAACAGCACCACAGGACCAAACCAGGGATGCAGCAACACGCGATCGAGCCGCGCGTGCAAGCGATGCACCCCGGATTCCGAGAGCGTTGCACCGCGCGCCATGGTGCGCGCCATCATCCGTCGCTCCGGCCCGGTAAGCCGCGGGCGTGGATGTGCGGGCGCATCGGACGCTGCATCGCGCACCACTGCCACTGCTGCCGCCAGTTCGCCCAACCCGCGCCGTCGAACGGCCACGGTCGGTATCACCGGCACGCCCAATTCAGCGGCCAGTGCCTCGGGATCGAGCACCAGACCATCGCGTTCGGCCAGATCGACCATATTGAGCGCAACCACCGTCGGGCGCCCCAATTCGAGCACCTCCTGCAGCAGCACCAAGTGCTGTTCGAGATTGGAGGCATCAAGCACGCAGACCAGCACGTCGGGCCGCGCCTGCCCCGGCTGTTCGCCCATGATCACACGGCGTGTTACTTCTTCATCCGGACTGCTGGTATCCAGCCCATATGTGCCCGGCAGGTCGACCAGTTCGAGTGGTTCGCCATTGGGCAGCAGCATACGCCCCGCTTTGCGTTCAACCGTAACGCCGGGGTAATTCGCAATTTTCTGCCGCGCGCCAGTCAGCGCATTGAACAGTGCGCTTTTGCCCGCGTTGGGATTGCCGACCAACGCTACGACACCCGGCAACCGGCTCATGCAGGCACCCCGTGTGCTTCGCTGTAAAGTGCTTCGACTTGCATGGCACGCGCATGAACTCGGCGCAGCGCGACAGTCATCCGCCCGACTTCCACTGCCAAAGGATCGCGGGTCATGAATATCCCGCGATAGGCAAGACGCACATCCGCGCCCTCTTCCAATCCCAGCGCTCGCAGACGGTGCGCCTCTTCGGGGACAAGCAGCGACCAATCGACCGCAAGGATCCGGGCCGGCGTGCCAAGGGGAAGTTGGTCAAGTGTCACTTTTATTGCACTGCCACAGCGCAATAGCAATTGCAAGTCATTCGCAATAACTGTTCGGCAGCACTGGCTCAGGAAGCAGCCTGCGCCATCTTGTCTCTAGCGCGCAGGGTAGCGCAGACGCCCGAACAGGCGCACCAGACTAGGGCGTTCACCTTTGGGGTGAAGCACTTGTGCCTTCAACTTTTCGAACCGCATCACACCATCGATCCGCCGCGCCAGAAACGCGCGCGTATCAGCATGGTCCTCGCTGCGATCATCGGCGAGAACGGCCAGTGTCGCGGCATAAATCGCACCCAGCGTCGCACGCTTGGTGTAATGGTTGTAATCCGTGGCAGTATCGCCTGCCAGCCGCCACATGACATCTGCGCTTTTCCACGCCAACCGGGTGGTGGCAGCCACATTGCCAGGGCGCGCCATGACAACCAGCGCGAGCCGCAACGCTTCTTCGCGCCCGGCCATCGCATCGATGCGGTATTCGATCAGCGTGCGAATGCGTTCGCGGATCGGCAAGCTGGTCACGCGTTCGGCGGGCAGTGCTGCAACCATGTCGGCATCGATCGCGCGGGTCCACGCCTCGATCATCGCCATCGCTTTGCCGCCAAACGCAAACCGGGCCGCAGCGCGATCCACTCCGGCGCAATCGGCTGCCGCATCCACAGCCAGATTGGTCCATCCATCGAAGGCTGCGGCATCCGCAATCAGCGGGGCAAGCTCCAGACGAAAGCTGTCATCACCAGTGTGCTCGGTCGTTTCCATGCACCTGCTATCCCTCAACTCAGAACGTCGGTCCATAGGTCTTGTGGGCGGCGCTGCTGCCATGGTCTTTGGCAGCACTTTCGATCTCGCCGAGGATCGGGCTGCTCTTGCCATCCAGCGTGGCATAGTCGCGCGCCGAACGCCCCGAGTTGTCGGGTCGGTCGGGGTTGGCTCCGGCCTTGAGCAAAGACCGCACGACGCCGAGATCGCGGCGGCTGACCGCATCGATCAGCGGCGTACTGCCGGTATTGTTGGTTTCATCGACTTTTGCGCCTGAACTGATGAGATAGTCGACGCCTTCGGAAAAACCGAGTTCTGCCGCGATTTCCAGCGGCGTTTCGCCCTTCGCATTGCGCGCGTTGACGTTGGCGCCGCGCCCCACAATGAATTGAACCCACGTCAGATCCCGACGCGCGGTCACGATATGCAGCGCGGTGT
>CAIPWG010000217.1 GCA_903868655.1 uncultured Sphingomonadales bacterium | reverse complement strand
GTGTCGCGCCAGCACGAAATGATGTACGCCGACTACTACGGCTTCCCCTACTACTGGGGCGGCGACGGTTTGTGGGGCGATGGTCTGTACTTTCCCACCATGATGTCGGGCGACTACACCGGTGTTGGTCCCGTCGGGCGGGTGCGCTCTGAGGTTGAAGAGGCCTACGTGCGGGCAGAAAAGTCGCGCCATGTTTCTGACGACCCGCACCTGCGCAGTTGCAAGGCGGTAGTAGGCTACCACGTGCATGCCACCGACGGCGACTTGGGCCATCTGAGCGCCATGCTGGTGGACGAAGAGACATGGGCGATCCGCTATCTGGTCGTCGACACCAGCAACTGGTGGATGGGCAACAAGGTGCTGATCCCGCCGCAGTGGGCCACGTCCATTGACTGGGCAGAATCCAAGGTACACATCGATTTGACGCGCGAGACCATCAAGGATGCACCGCGCTTTGAATCCTCGTACAACCTGAATCGTGAACAGGAATTGGACCTCTACAGCTACTACGATCGTCCGAACTATTGGGAGCGTGAAAAGCAGCGGGAGCTGAGCAACGAAACCGTTTGATGAGCTTCGCGCCGGCGGCTAGTTTCTGGCCCGCAGGCGCGAACGCAATGTGCCAAAAACGACAAATGAACCGGGTATGAAAATCATCGCCCAGATGATTTTGTCCAGATGGGTTTTGACCCAGGGGAAGTTGCCAAAGAAATACCCCACGGTCACGATACCGATGACCCATAGCGCGCCACCCACTACGTCAAATAGCGTAAAGCGGGAACGCGTCATTTGCGCCACTCCGGCCACAAAAGGTGCGAAGGTGCGCAGAAAAGGCATAAAGCGCGCAGCAATGATCGTGACGCCGCCGTACCGCTCATAAAACGCATGGGCTTGGTTGAAGGCTTGTTTGTTAAAAAAACGGGAACTCTCCCATTGGAATACCTTGGGGCCGATGTGGCGGCCGATGGTGTAATTGGATTGGTTTCCGGCCACAGCCGCAGCCAACAGCAGCGTGACGGAAAGCGTGTAGTCCATCAAACCCACACCACACATGGCACCGACCACAAACAGCAAAGAGTCGCCGGGTAAAAACGGCATCACCACCACGCCGGTTTCTACAAAAATGATCAGAAACAACAAGCCGTAGACCCAGAAACCATAGCTTTGAACAAAGGCCTCCAAGTATTTGTCCACATGCAAAACGAAGTCAAAAAGTTGGGTAATCATTTCCATAGCTAGGCATTATGTCCGCCGCCTAAAATGGTTCGGTGACATACGCTGAAAACACACACCAAACACCTGAAACCAGCGGTGCAAATGCGCCAGCAATACGCCGGCCTATTCGCGAATTGCCGGATGAACTGATCAGCCAGATCGCGGCCGGTGAAGTGGTCGAGCGCCCTGCTTCCGTTGTGCGCGAGTTGGTCGACAATGCGCTGGACGCTGGCGCGACGCAGGTTACTGTGCGGCTGCAAAGCGGCGGCGTGCGCTTGATCAGTGTGGAAGACGATGGGCAAGGCATATTGCGGGAAGAGCTTCCCATCGCATTCAAACGCCATGCCACCAGCAAAATCGGCAACCTGCACGATCTCGAATCGGTTGCCACCATGGGCTTTCGCGGGGAAGCGCTGGCGGCCATCAACTCGATTGCCGATTGCGCCATCCTCTCGCGCGCACAGGGCTTCGCGGACGCATTTTTGCTGGACGGTCGCACGGGCGAGTTGCGCCCGGTCGCCCGCAGCGTGGGTACCACGGTTGAAGTAAAGGAGCTTTTTTACAGCACTCCGGCTCGGCGCAAATTTCTCAAAACAGATTCGACAGAGCTGGCCCACTGCATCGAAGCCGTGCGTCGACACGCGTTGGCGCGTCCGGATGTGGGCTTTGCCATTTGGCACGAGGGCAAATTGGTGGAGCAGTGGCGCCGCTGTACCGATGCCGACGCTTTGGTCGCACTGGACCAGCGGCTTGGCGATGTAATGGGGCAGGAGTTTCTGGCGCAAAGTGTGCGTGTGCAAACGACTGCATCTGACAACAACCTGCGGCCCCGCATCTGGGGGCGGGTGGGGATTCCGGACGCTGCGCGTACCCGCGCGGACCAGCAATTCGCCTACGTGAACGGACGCTTCGTACGGGATAAAGTACTGACCCACGCAGCCCGCAGCGCCTATGAAGACGTATTGCACGGTCACCGGCAACCGGTATATGCCTTGTACCTGGCGATGGACCCGGCGCGGGTGGATGTGAATGTTCACCCGACCAAGATAGAGGTTCGTTTCAGAGACAGCCGCGAAGTACATCAGGGAGTGCGCCACGCCGTAGAAGACGCACTGGCCAAGCCACGTTCTGCCGGAATCGAAATTACAGCGCAAGTCGCTACCGCGCCGCTGAACCATATATTTGCCGCAGAGGTCACGCAGCCGCGGGCGGTGCCCATGTACTCAGCGCAACCCGGTATCGGGCTGGTATCCAAACCGGAATACCGCTTTGGCACACAACCCAATTTGGCCGGACATAAGGTTAGCGACGTGGGCGCCATTTGGCAGCGCGAAACGACACCCGGAGCGGCTTCCGTCCCGCAGGAGGATTGGCCACTGGGCCGCGCGATCGCACAACTGCAAGGCATCTATATATTGGCCGAAAACGCGCAAGGGTTGGTCGTGGTGGACATGCACGCCGCGCATGAGCGCATCGTGTATGAGCGATTAAAGAGTCAGCTCAATGCAACGACGGACAAAGATGCGGCCCCCCGCCCCATCGCCAGCCAACCTTTGCTGATTCCAGTGACATTTGCGGCCACGCCCGACGAAGTCGCCACCGCTGAAATGCATAGCGAAACGCTGGTGATGCTGGGCCTGATCATGAGCCCCTTCTCCCCGCGAACGCTGGCGGTTCGCGCAGTCCCCACTTCCCTGGTTCAAGGCGATGCCATTGCGCTGGCGCGCAGCGTACTGGCGGAACTGGCGCAGCACGATGCCAGCACTGTGATTGAACGCGCGCACAATGAGTTGTTGTCTACCATGGCGTGCCACGGCGCTGTTCGGGCCAACCGCAGGCTGACGCTGGAAGAAATGAATGGCTTGCTGCGCCAGATGGAAGAAACCGAAAGAAGCGACCAATGCAACCATGGCCGCCCCACCTGGCGGCAAATCACCATCAAAGAATTGGACACCCTATTTCTTCGTGGTCGCTAAATGCGTCCGCGGTGTTGAGCGGCGGTCTGCATGGCGGGTACTTCAGGAAAGAATTCCCAGCTTCTTGGCATCCTCTCTGAGTTCAGCGCGGAATTTGGGGTGGGCGATAGCGATCAATTCCAGCGCTCGCTGTTTTGCCGATTTGCCGCGCAGTTGGGCGACGCCATATTCGGTCACCACGTAGTTGATATCGTTTTTACTGGTGCTGACATGGGTGCCGGGTGAAAGCACTGGCACGATGCGTGAAATGGTGTCGTCTTTGGCGGTGGACGGTACAACGATGAACGCCTTGCCCCCTTTGGAGCGGTTGGCCGCGCGCACGAAGTCCGATTGCCCACCAGTGCCGGAATACGGATACGGCCCTAAACTTTCCGAGCCGCATTGGCCCAGCATGTCGATTTGCAATGTGGCATTGATGGCGCACAAATTGTCATTTTTACCGGCCAGATACGGATCGTTGGTGAAATCTACCGGGTGCATTTCAAGCCCCGGATTGCGGTCCATAAAGCTGTAGAGCTTTTTGGAACCCAAGCCGAACGTGGCAACCATTTTTCCAGGCAGATAGTTTTTGCGCTTATTGGTCACAGCACCCGCCTCCACCAGCGTCATGATTCCGTCGCCGATCATCTCGGTGTGCACACCCAGATCGTGTTTGTTGGTGAGCTGCATAACCACCGCATCCGGAATTCCGCCATAGCCAATTTGCAGCGTAGAGCCGTCGTCAATCATGTCGGCAACGTATTTGCCAATGGCTTCCTGCACCGGCCCGATTTTGGGCAGGCCGACTTCCAGCACCGCCTCACTGTTTTCGACCAGGGCGGTAACCTGAGAAATATGAACGTGGCAATTGCCAAAGGCGAAGGGAACGTTGGGGTTAACTTCCAGAACGATGGCACGTGCTTTGGCAACTGCTGCCATCGTGTAATCCGCCCCAAGACTCAGGGAGAAATATCCATGTGCGTCCATCGGCGAGGCCATGGAAAACACCACATCAGCGGCGATCTGATTGCGCTCGATCATGGCGGGAATTTCAGAGAAATAGTTCGGGGTGAAATCAATCCATCCCTCTTTGCCCCCGGCGCGGGTGGCACCGCCATAAAAGAATGCATCGTGGCGGATGTGTTCCGTCGTCTGCGGGTCGATGTAACCGTATTTGCGCATGGCCAGAATCTGGGAGACCTTCACGTCACGAAAGCTGCGACGTTGCTCTGATAAGGCTGTCAAAAGCGTAGGCGGTTCGCCGGCGCCGGTTGGAACAATGATGCGGTCGCCATTGCGTACATGGCTAATGGCATCAGTGGCGGCTACTCGCTTGCCGGCATACAAATCTTGATATGACATGAACATTGACCTTTAACGGCGAGGGACAGGGCCTCGCGGGCGGTCAAATCATAGGGGCACAAGGCATCGCCAAGCTTACGCAAACTGGCAGTGAAAGCAACCGCCTTTTTCCCTGCAGTTACACAGACGTCAAATTGAATTATTCACGACATTTGTCCG
>CAIPWG010000216.1 GCA_903868655.1 uncultured Sphingomonadales bacterium | reverse complement strand
CGCCGTTCCCCACGTGCATCATGATCGCTGTGGGGCCGCGATTTACCGGCGATCAGCAGGATCACCCGCGCGCCGATCGCCAAGCCTTGAGCAATGCCCCCGATCAATCGGGCATGCGCGGTTTCAAGGTTCATCCCGTGGAGATCGATCGTTACATCGGGGACAATCGTGCCCCGCGCGAGCTTGCGATCCCAACTGCCATCCAACCCGTCTTGGGTCAGCGGGCGGGTCGGTGCAAGCGCTGGCACAGACGGTGGCGGCGGTGGTGCGGGCACGCGGCCACGAACACGTTTGACCGGCATGGGTGGTTCAGCAGCAACACTGGGAGTTGGTGCCACAGGCGGTGCGGGGGGCTGAGGGTGAAGCGGCGTAACGGTCGCCGCAACTTTGCGCCACAACGCCGCCTCATCGGCGCTCAATCCGCGCGGCACCTGTCTCATCGCCGCGCCATGGCGCCTTTGGGCACGAGGATCAGCGCCTGCCCGTGCGCGCTCATCCCCCCGGCAATCCGCCGCGCCTCTGCCCCTGCACCCCAGAAACTGTCAAACCGGTTCGCGCCCTTGATGGCACCACCGGTATCCTGCGCCACCCACAACCCACCAACTTCGGAACGATCGGTGGTCAGCAACACCGGTGCGCCCAGCGGCACAAATGCCGGATCGACCGCCAGTGTTATCCGCGGCGTAACCGGCACGCCCAGCGCGCCGGGTGGGCCCGCGAGCGGGTCAGCGACAATCGCCGTTGTGTCGCGAAAAAAGATGTAGCTGCGGTTTTGCCGCATCAACGCGCGCCCCTGGGCCGGGTGTTCGCGGATAAAGCGCAAGATGCCCTGCATCGAACCGGAATATTGACCTGGCCCGGTTCCGATCAGTTTTTGACTGTTCATCACGCTGCCGATGCCGGTATAGGCCCAGCCGTTCTCCCCGGCATAGCCGATGCGCATGATCGAGCCATCGGGTGCGCGCAACCGGCCCGAACCCTGCACCTGCAAAAAGAACAGTTCCGCCGCATCGGCCGCCCAGCCCAGTTCCAGACCTTGGCCCGACAAAGCGCCGTTTTCAATTTGGGTGCGATCCCAATAGGGAACGAAAACACCGTTGGCATCATACCGGCCCAACGGCAGCCGGCCATCGGGCCCGGTGACCACATCCCCGGGTTTCGCCCGCACCAGATCGGGCGGCAGGCGATAGATCGGCACATCGAAACCGGGTTGACGCATGCGCACGCCGGCGATTTCGGGTTCGAAATAACCGGTGACATAACTTGTCCCCGCGCCGACTTCGACCGGCACAAACCAGGTCGCAAAAAACCTCAGTGCGTCGCTGCGTGGCCAAAGCGCCGCTGCCTGACAGGGGCCGAGCCAATCCTGCGGCACAGTCAACCCGCTGACATCGGCGCGCAACTGAAGCTTTGGACAGGTGGCGGCAAAGGCATTCAAGGCCGCGCTGGCATTGGCAGGAGTAATCGATTGTGCGGAGATCGTACCACTGACATGCGCGCCGACAGTCGCTGCGGTACCCACGACGCGGGGTGGCCGTTGCTGTGTTGCCGGGGGTATGACTTGGCCACACCCTGCCAGCAGGGCCAAGCCCAGCGTTACAACGGCACACCGACGCACAAAAAAATCAGCCCAGATCGGTTTCGTCGAGTTGCCAGTCGGGATCGCGCGAAGTCAGGTCGCGGGTGAACGTCCACAAGTCGCGGCTTTCGATCGCATCGTTGAGCGAACCGGCTACCACGGCGCCTTCGCCGTTGCGTGTTACTGTCGCGATATCGGCAACAAAGCGCACTGCGATGCGCGCAACGGGCGCGGTGAACTCAGCCGTGACGATGCGGGCCTCGTTAACCCGGATCAGCCGCGCATCAATGGTTTCACCCGCAGTGGTGCGCGTGTCGATCGCACCGGCGAATTCGTCGTAGACCGCGCGTTCGCAAAAGTTGTGCCAACGCGTCTTTGTCTCCGCGCCAGAACGCATCGAGCACCATTCCATAGGCCGATTTGGCGCCGGTGAGAAACAGCGTCACATCGAACCGGCGGTCTGCGGCGACCAGCGCGCGAATGCCGGCTTCGGCGCCTGCCTCAAAGCCTGCCGGTTCGGCCGCGGCGGCTGGGCCGCGCGATGTCAGCGGGGCCTTTTCAGCCAGCTTTGAAGGCAACTTAGACGACATGGCGCGTGGGGTTGCTTGCGGATCGGCCGCCTCCAGACGACGACGCAGCGGTTCATCGCTGTCCTCCGGGCGTCGACCAAGCACGGCATAAAGCCGCAGGCCCAAAAATACGGCGATCATACCCAGGATGACAATTTCTATAATCACACGCCAATTCCCGCATCGCTGGCCGACAACAGAGCAGGAATCACCTGCCGTTTTCCGACGCCAAACCTTATATTGCCCGAGATAGATACGATTTACAAATGAACAACCGATGGACAGCGTATTGTTGCAGATTCCGGAGGGAAAAAGCCCTTTGGGGTAAGCACGTCTGCCCGACCTGACGCCAACCCCACTTCAAACAGGGCCATTGCCATCGGTTGCCGATACCGGGCGCAAGTGCTAGGCGCGCGCCCATCCACTTTCCATGAAAGCACGCTCCATGGCCGACGAAGGCAATATCATCAGCACCCTCAATCTGGATGCACCGGGCGGCCCGGCGGCAAACGGTGAAGACACCAGCCCCGCAATCGGGTTCATTTCGCAGTATGTGAAAGACCTTTCGGTTGAAAATCCCAATGCCCCCGACAGCTTCCAGTGGGCCGAAACCCCCGAGCTGGCGGTGGAATTCAACATCGCAGCGCGTTCATTTGGTGCCGATGTGCACGAAATCGAACTGAAGATTCGCGCCAATTCGAAAACCTCGCAAGGCGTCGCCTATATCGTGGAGCTGGCGTTTTGCGGCCTGCTGGCGATGCGCAATGTTCCCGACGATCAGGCACATCCGTTCCTGTTCGCCGAAGCGCCCCGCCTGCTGTTCCCGTTTGCGCGCCGCATTGTCGCCGACGCTGTGCGCGATGCCGGTTTCCCGCCGCTGATGCTGGAACCGATTGATTTCAACGGCCTGTATTTCGCGCAATTGCAACAGCAGCAGGCCGATGCAGTAGCAGCCGCCGTGGCCAACCCGCAAGGCGAAGCCTGATCATGGTTCGAACCCGGCAGCGCATGACACTGCCGGGTTCCACCCCACGGCCAGCGCGATGAACCTTTTAAAGGCGACCGGAACGATCGGCGGGCTGACTTTGGTCAGCCGCGTGCTCGGGCTGGTCCGCGACAGCCTGTTTGCGCGCTTTGTCGGGGCAAGCTTTGCGTCTGACGCGTTTTTGATCGCGTTTCGCCTGCCCAACATGTTTCGCGCGCTGTTTGCCGAAGGCGCCTTTGCCTCGGCCTTTATCCCGATGTTCAACCAGAAAGTTGCTGACCCGCAAGGCAACGGGCTGCGCGATGGCATCGTCTTTGCCGAGCAGGCGCAAGCCGTGCTGTTGCCGGTGCTGTTGCTGATGACCGTGGCGCTCGAATTGGGCGCCTGGCCGGTCACGCTCGTCTTGTCGGGCGGGTTCAACGGGGTCAGCCCGGCGCAATTCGCCTTTGCGGTCATGCTGTCACGGCTGACGATCCCCTATCTGATGCTTATCAGCCTGGTATCGCTGTTTGGCGGCATTCTGAACTCGCTGCACAAATTCTGGGTCAACGCCGCAGCCCCCATCCTGCTGAATCTGACACTGATTTTTGCGCTCGTGGTGTTTCACACCCATGATTCGATGGCGACCGCACGCAACCAGGCGATCGCCGTATCGGTTTCGGGCGCGTTGCAACTGGCGTGGCTGGGCTGGTCATGCTGGCAAAACGGGATCAGTTTGCGGCTTCGCCTGCCCCGGCTCCTTCCCGATGTACGGCGGCTGATGGCGCTGATCGTGCCGGCCGCGGCGGGTGCGGGTGCGGCGCAGATCAATCTGGTGATCTCTTCGGCGTTGGCAGCATCGCTGCTCAACCATGGCTCGGTAACGTATATCTACATGGCCGACCGATTGAACCAGTTGCCGCTTGGGTTGATCGGTATCGGGCTTGGGACGGTCCTGCTGCCTACGATTTCGCGGCAATTGGGCGCAGGCGACGATCTGGCCGCGCTCGATACGCAAAACCGGGGAATGGAACTCGCGCTTTTGCTGACCCTGCCCGCGACCGTGGCGCTGGTTGTTTGCGGAGAACCGATCGCGGCGGCGCTGTTCGGCTATGGGCGCTATACCGCAGCCGACACGCATTTCACTGCGCAGGCGCTGGCAGCCTTTTCGATCGGCCTGCCCAGCTATATTCTGGTCAAAGTGCTGACGCCCGGGTTTTACGCGCGGCAGGACACGACCACGCCGGTGCGTTTCGCGATGATTTCGATCGCGATCAATCTGGTGGGCAATCTTATCCTGATCGTGCCGTTGCGCCATGTCGGTCCCCCGCTGGCAACGGCGATCGCATCGACGGTCAACGTCTGGATGCTGTATCACCGGCTGGTGCGACGCGGGCATTTTATCGCCGACCGCCGATTGCGGCGCCGCGCGCCCAGGCTGGTGCTGGCAGCACTCGCCATGGGCGCCGTGCTGTGGCGCGGACAAATGCTGATCACACCTTATGTCCATGGCACATGGTTCATGCGGTTTGGCGCACTGGCCGCGCTGGTTTCAGGCGGAATGCTGGTTTATGGCCTGGCAACGATCATCATGGGTGCCTTCTCCCGCGATGACATCGCCCTTTTGTTGCGGCGTCGCCGCTGATCCAACCCACAAGGTTTTCCTGTCCATGCGTATCGTTTCCGGCATTCAGCCCACCGGCAATCTGCACCTCGGCAATTATCTGGGCGCGATCCGCAACTGGGTGGCGATGCAGGATGAATGGACCGCCAAGGGCGCGACCTGTCTTTACTTCCTGGCCGATCTCCACGCCATTTCGATGCCGCACGTGCCGGCCGACCTTGCCGCCAGTACGCGCGAAATGGTGGCCGCACTTGTGGCTTGCGGGATCGATCCCGATCGCTCGGTACTGTTCAACCAGGCGCAAGTACCCGCCCATGCCGAAATGCAATGGCTGCTCAATGGCACCGCGCGGATGGGTTGGCTCAACCGCATGACCCAGTGGAAGGACAAAGCGGGCAAGAACCGCGAAGGTGCGTCGGTGGCGCTGTTCACATATCCCGTGCTGCAGGCGGCCGATGTGCTGTTGTACCAGGCAACCCATGTGCCGGTTGGCGAAGACCAGAAACAGCACCTCGAACTGGCGCGCGACATTGCGCAGAAATTCAACAACGATTTCGCCAGCGAAGCCGCCCCGGTGTTCACCCTGCCCGATCCGATCATCCCGCCCGAAGCCGCCCGCATCATGAGCTTGCGCGATGGCAGTGCCAAGATGAGCAAGTCCGACCCTTCAGACCAGAGCCGGATCAATCTGACCGACGATGCTGACGCGATCATGCAGAAGGTGAAAAAAGCGCGCACCGACCCCGAACCCCTGCCCAGCGAAGCCGCCGGTCTCGACGGCCGGGCCGAAGCGCGCAATCTGGTGGGGATTTACGCGGCAATGGCAGGCCGCGATGTCGCTTCGGTGTTGAGCGAATTCGGCGGTCAGGGATTTGGCCAGTTCAAACCCGCGCTGGGTGAATTGCTGATCGACCGGCTTGCCCCGATTGCTGCGCGCTATCGGTCGTTGCGAGAAGATCAGGCAACGCTCAATGCGATACTGGCCCGCGGTGCCGAGAAGGCGCGTGCGCTGTCACGACCCACTCTCGACAAAACGTACGCCGCGCTCGGCCTTGTGACATCTTGAGGCTAGCCAAGGCATACGCCGCCGTGCACATCATGCACCAAGGTGCATGACGGCGCCCGGGCCGATGTTCAACCCGCGTTCAGCCGGTTGGAGCCAGACTGGCAGGGTGCACAAGGGCGCACATCAATCCGGCTCGGCTGGGGATGCCGAGACGGCAGGGAGTTTTTGACATGCCGTTGCCAAAAAGAGTGCGAATGGGCGGGTTTGCGGTTGTAGCACTGGCTATGGCGCTGGGCGGTTGCGCCCAGTCTTTCGATGCCAGCGTGTCGCGTTTCAGCCACGAATTGCCAGCGCCTGCGGGGCAAAGCTTCGCAGTCGTTGCCGAAAATCCGCGCAATGCGGGCGGCCTGGAATTCGGCCAATATGCCACGCTCGTAACCGAACAGCTGCGCAAGCAGGGCTATGTTGCCGGCGATCCGGCGACATCGGATCTGGTCGTCGAATTTGATTACAGCGTGGACAAGGGCCGCGACAAAGTCAGCATGTTTGGCCCCGACCCGTATTGGGGTCCGTGGCACGGCTATCGTGGCGGATTTTACGGCGGCGGGTTTTACGGCCACCGTTGGGGTTATGGACTGTACAACCCATGGTTTGACGATGTCAGCGTAACCACGGTCTATACCAGCGCAATCGATGTGCGGATCAAGCGTCGCAGCGACGGTCAGCGCGTATTCGAAGGCAAGGCAGAGGCCGTTTCGCCATCCAACCACTTGTCGTACGTCGTGCCCAATCTGGTCGAAGCGCTGTTCAGCGGGTTCCCCGGTCAAAGCGGCAAAACCGTGCGGATTTCGATCCCGTCCGAAAAGAAGAAGTAAGTGCGGTTGTCCTGCGGCGCGTCGCAATGGCGCGCCACGGGATCACCCCGGCAGCGCGGTCAACCCACCCGTTGAACCAAATCCGCCGTCCCCACGCACGGTTTCATCCAGCTCCTCGACCTCGACCCACTGCGCTTGCGTGACCGGTGCCAGCACCAGTTGCGCCACGCGGTCCCCCCGCGTCACGACAAACGGCGCATCGCCGTGGTTGATCAGGATCACTTTCAATTCGCCGCGATAATCGCTGTCGATCGTACCCGGCGTATTGGGCACCGTTACGCCGTGCTTCAGCGCCAATCCCGAACGTGGTCGTACCTGGATCTCGAACCCGGTTGGGATCGCCATGGCCAGACCAGTGGCGACCGCATGGCGCGCACCGGGCGCAAGGGTCACATCCTCTGCGGCGACCACGTCCATCCCGGCGGCGCCAGCAGTGGCGTAAGCCGGCAACGGCAGATCGGAATTGCCAGGCAGGCGGCGCAGGCGAACGGGTATG
>CAIPWG010000215.1 GCA_903868655.1 uncultured Sphingomonadales bacterium | reverse complement strand
TCGTTCGATCCGCCCTGGCAGAATAATCTGAAACTCGTCACCACCCAGCCGGCCAACCCGGCCCGCCGACCCGACACCACGTTCCAGACGCTGCGCCACCTGCTTCAGCAATTGGTCGCCCGCAGGGTGGCCCAGCGTATCGTTGACTTGCTTGAACCGATCGAGATCGATCAAAAATACCGCGCAAGCACGTTGGCGCATTTGCGGCGCAATCAGGATTTTTTCCAACGATTGCGACATGAAAAACCGGTTCGACAGTCCGGTCAAGGAATCGAAATGTGCCAACCGCGACACATGCTCCTGCGTCCGTCGTCGCTCGGTGAGATCGGCGCCAGACCCGCGAAAACCCTGAAAATTATCAAACGTGTCGTAAATCGGCCGTCCAGTGATTGCCCACCAGCGTTCCTCATCCTTGACCGCAGCGCGCACCACCAGATCACTGAAGCTTGATCGCGCGGTCAGGTGAAAGGTCAACGTGCGTTCGCCGCGATTGGTCGAAGCGGGTGGCGGCGGCTCACCGGCTGCCGTTGCGACCGCGTGTTCTTCGATCTGAAACAAATCGGTCAGCGGACGACCTTGGAGATCTTCAGGGGTGTGGCCCAGCAGTTCAGCGACGGGTGCCGAAACATACAGGATCAGCCCACGCCGGTCGGTTTCCCAGAACCAGCCCTGCCCGGTCTCTTCATAATCGGCGAGAATTTCCTGCGCACGGGTCTGGGTCCGTGCATTGTCCTGTAATCGGCGGTATTCGGCCAGATCGATGTCACGCTGGCGCACATAAGTAATCGCGCCGATCGACCCCCCGATAATCAGCGCCAATACACCGCCAAGCGGCGATAACACGCATGTAATGGCCGACCACATGGCCACTTGACCGGCCAGCAGTCCGGCAAGGCGGGCCGACTGGATCGTCGTTCCCAACAGCGCGATGCTGACCAGCAATGCCATAGCCTGCAACCACGGCACCTGGCCTGCCTGCGCCCAGTGTGCGATGCCCCAGCCATAGCCAAACATCGGCGCAACGATCATCACGCCGACCATCACCATCCGCTGTGCAGTACCAAGTTGGGTGTGATCGTATCGACCAACCAACAGCGCTGTCAGCGACAGGAGCGCAGCAATGCTCGCCACGAACGGCGACAGCATGTCACCAAACGCACGGTTGGCGAGGAGCAGAACCAACAGCCCCAGGCCCATCGGCAGCGAAATCTGCCACCATTCGGGGGCAATCATGCTGCGATGATGCGATGCGCCGAACAGGAACCCGGCGCCTGCCTGATCAGGGGGGAAACCACCACCGCCGCGTTCGCGGCGCGGCCGGCTGCGCGCATAGGCCTGGGCCCGCACGCTTGCCGAAGTGCCGTTGGTATCCCGTTGATGCTTACTCATGCCTTGCGTGATGGCCCCTGCGCCTTTGAAAAAGCGTTAAGGCCTGCATGAACCTGCCGCAAAAATTGCCAGAATTTGCGGCTTACGCCTGCATTTTCGATGGCTGTGGTTGTTCACCCCGTCGATCAGTCGGGTATGTGCCGAAATGGCACGACCCGGCAAAACCGCCGGGCCGTAAAAAACAGGTATCTGCCGGGTGACGGCTTGGACTAAGACCCATGCCAAGCCATCAACCATCGCCAGGCGCCATGACCAGCAAAGCCGGTACCCAGCCGTCAGAGAATGCCTGCACTGCCTGCTTTTCGCTCATAGGCGTTGCCGGGCGCCGTCTGCGCATGGGCCAATGGCATGCCGACGCTGAAGGCACGCCGCTGGTCCTGTTGGGCGGACTGGGCATGAATATGGAAATGCTGGAGCCTGTGGCTCGCGCCATGCCCGACCGGCGCCTGATCAGCGTGGATATGCCGGGGATCGGCCTGTCACCCGATCCGATATTTCCATACTCGATGCCGGACATGGCGCTGGCGCTGGCGGCAACGCTCGACCGGCTTGAAATTGATGCGGCCGATGTGCTGGGGATCAGTTGGGGCGGCGCACTGGCCCAGCAATTTGCCTTGCAGTATACCGCGCGCACGCGGCATCTGGTGCTCGCCGCGACCTCTGCCGGCGGCGTTATGATGCCGGGAAATCCCGCGCTGCCAGCGCATTGGCTGGACCCGACGGAATACAGCGTCGAAGCCGCGCTGCGTCGCAATCTGGCGACATTGTACAATGGCGGCGGATCGGGCCAGCTGTCGCTCAACGCCGCCAAGGCTCCCAGTCCGCTCGGCTGGGCTTACCAGCTTTCTGCATTTGCAACGTGGAGCAGTGCTGCGTTTCTGCCGATGCTGTCGATGCCCGTACTGATCATGGCCGACGCCGACGACCAGCTGATCCCGGTGACCAACGCCCATTTCCTGCACCATGCCATACCGGGCAGCCAGATCGTGCTGTTCAAGGGCGGAGGACATTTGTTCATGCTGTCGCATCCGCAAGCCTTTGTCGAAAAGCTGGTTCATTTCCTGCGCTGATACGCTTTCCTTTTGCAATGCGTGCGCTAGCTTGGTTGGATAACCCGGGGAGAACGCATGCCGGATATCGCCATCGTCGGATCAGGGCCCGCCGGATACTATGCCGCCGAAGCGGCTTACAAGACCTGGGGGGCCGATGCTCGTGTCGACATGATCGATCGCCTGCCAGTGCCCTATGGCCTGATCCGCAGCGGCGTTGCCCCCGATCACCAATCGATCAAGGCTGTGGCCAACCGCTATCAGGCGACCGCGCAAGCAGGCAATATGCGATTTTGTGGCAATATCGAGGTGGGCCGCGACATCGCGATAAACGATCTGGCGCGCTGTTATGATGCGGTCGTGCTGGCGACCGGCGCCCCGCGCGATCGGCCGCTGGCCATTCCTGGCGACACGTGCGGCAATGTCTTTGGCAGTGCGGCGTTTGTCGGCTGGTACAATGGTCATCCCGATTTTGTCGGTCTCGATCCAGATCTGTCGGGCGGCACGGCTGTCGTCATCGGCATGGGCAATGTCGCGCTCGATGTGGCGCGCATTCTGGCGAAGACCGCCCCCGAATTCAGTGGCAGCGATATTGTCGATCACGCGCTTGGGCGCATCGATGCTGCCAGGCTGGATCGGATTATAATTCTGGGCCGACGTGGCCCGCACCAGATCATGATGACCCCCAAGGAACTCGGCGAACTCGGTCATCTGGCGCGCGCACGGCCGCACGTTGATCCGATGGACTTGCCCGCCATCGAAACCGACAGCGCACTCGAACCCGGCCAACGCAAAGCCGTGGCACAGCTGCGCAATTTCGCAACATCTGTGGAAACAGGCGCCACGGAACGGCTGCCGATCGATTTCGTATTTCACGCAACGCCTCACGCACTTATCCCCGATCAGGCCGGCAAAGTCTGCGCAATCGAGGTCGAAGCAACTGTCATGGATCACGGCAGTCCTGTGGGTACCGGCAAGATCCGGCGTATCCCGGCATCGCTGGTGATCAGTTGCATTGGCTTTCGCACCACGCCGATTGCAGGTGTGGCTTACGATGAACGTGGCGGCCATTTTGCCAATCTCGACGGGCTGATTGCGCCGGGATTGTATTGTGTCGGCTGGGCCCGGCGTGGCCCATCGGGCACGATTGGCACCAATCGGCCCGACGGTTTCGGCGTGATCGAACGCATTGCCGCCGATCTGCGTGCAACTGGCAGTGAAACGCCCGCCAAACCGGGTCGCGACGGATTGGATGCGCTGATCCGCAGCAAACAACTGAATCCGGTAAGCTTCGACGATTGGAAACGGATCGAGGCCGCCGAAATCGAACGCGCAAGGCCGGGGGCCCCGCGGGAAAAATTCGTCGTGATCAGCGATATGATTGCGGCATCGGACAACAAGCCGACAGGCGCGTGATCAGGCCGCGCGGCGTGCGTTGCGCAGCGCACTGCCGCTGCCCCCCTGTTCAAGATGGAATTTGCTCACCTGGCTGGTCATCTGGTCCGCTGCGCCGGCGAGCGTTCGCGCTGCTGCGGTCGCCTGTTCGACCATCGCCGCATTCTGCTGGGTCATGACATCGAGTTCGCGCACCGTTTCGCGCAATTCGCCGATTTGCGTTGCCTGTGTCCGTGCAGTCGTCGCTATCGAGCTGGAAATCTCTGCGATTTCACCGACTTTGCCTACGATCCGCTCAAAAGTCTGCCCGGTCTGGCCCACCAGATCAACCCCGCGTTCGACCTGAACCGAACTTTCTCCGATCAGTTTCTTGATATCGAGTGCCGCATCGGCGGACCGCTGCGCCAACGCGCGTACTTCGTTGGCAACAACCGCAAAACCGCGTCCGGCATCACCGGCGCGCGCCGCCTCAACCCCGGCGTTCAGCGCCAGCAGATTGGTCTGGAAAGCTATTCCGTCGATCACTGCGATAATCTTGCCGATTTCCTGCGCCGAACGGTGGATGTCAGTCATGGCCGCCACCGCTTCACCCACGACAGCCCCGCCCTTTTGCGCGTCGCCATGCGCCTGTTGCACCGATTGATGCATGTGGCTGGCGTCTGTCGCGGTCTGCCCGACACTGCCCGCCAGCGCGGTCATCGCTGCCGACGCTTCTTCAAGGCTGGCCGCCTGGTGTTCCGTGCGCCGCGCCAGGTCATCCGACGCCTGCCTGATCTCGTGCGCGCCGCTGTCAACCTGGTTGGCATTGCTGGCGACATGCGCCAGCGCCGAGCTGACTTTGGCACGCATCGCTTCAAAATCGCGTTGAAGGTCTTCAAAACCGGCGGGCAGCGTATCCAACCGGGTGGCGAAATCACCGTCGGTCATCAGATGCAACGCCTGCCCCAGCGTGTTGATCACCCCGACCCGCCGTTCAGCCTCCAGGGCCGAATACGTCTCGATCGCGACAGACATGTCGTACAACGCCATCTTGACCAGACTGCCGATGTTGCGCCCCAGTCCGCGGCCCAGCGGGCCCAGGCTGTCACGCGCCATCGCGCTAATCACATCATCGAGCACGGTCGCATAAGCCCCGACATAGAAACCGGGTTCCAGACCGATCCGCGCGTGCACTTGCCCGATTTTCTGGGCCGACTCATGATAGGCCTGTGTCGGCGCGCCGGAAAACATCCGGTCCCAATGTTCGACTTGCTTGTCCTGCGCATGTGTCATAGCGGCGCGCGACGAAAACATCCGCGCTATGGCCGGAGTGGCGCTGATGGTTTGATACAGCCGTGCCAGCGCACGCGGGCCAGCTTTGTGAAAGGCGCGCCTTATTTTGCGGAACCGCCCAAAATCATCGGACTGAAGCCCGAAGAAGGCAATTTTTGCTTCGGCACTCTGCTTGGTCATTGGCGCGCAATCCCGTGGATAGAGCGCCAGGTTAGGGAAACATCCTAAATTTGAAGGTACGACGGGGCTATGATCAATTGCTTAGACCAACCCTGAGCATACCCAGCCCGAATTTAGACCCGCATCGGCATCAGCACGTAGAGCGCAGCAGACTTCTCGTCTTTGCGGATCATCGTCGGCGCGCCGGCATCAGCCAGATGCAGTTCGACCGTATCACCGTCGATCTGGCTCAGAATGTCCTTGAGGTAATTGGCGTTGAAACCGATTTCGAAGCCATCGGCACGATAATCGGCGGCGATTTCTTCGGCTGCGGTGCCATTGTCCGGGCTCGTCACCGACAGGGTCACGCGATCGTTGTCCAACGCCATTTTCACCGCACGGGTCTTTTCGGTGGCAATCGTCGCTACGCGGTCAACGCCTTCGAAAAATGCGCGCGGATCAAGCCGCAACAGCTTGTCATTGCCGGTCGGGATCACACGGGTGTAAATCGAGGCGTTGCTCCACAGGCAAATGATGAACGTACCGTCCGCTCGCTCCAGCAGGCACGACTCGCCGTGCGCAGGCATGCCGGAC
>CAIPWG010000214.1 GCA_903868655.1 uncultured Sphingomonadales bacterium | reverse complement strand
GCATCGGGCCACGGGCCGTCCCAGCACCGCGGTGGTTCTGTAGGCCGAACAAGGGTAACCGATTGCGGGCGGATCACCGCTGGCAGGTGCGACAGTCGGGCGATATAATGCGCGGCACCCCCGGGCACGACACCGAAATAACTGCACTGCACGGCCGGCGATCTGGGCCAGAGAATGGCGCGGGCAATCTCACCCGCCGGGGTCGCCAGTCCTACCGCAAAAACGGTCAGGATCAGGCGCTGCGCGCGCCGAAATGGTACTTGGCCCGGCCCGGCAGAATTCTTCGACAGGATTGCAGCCATCATCATCGACAGGATTGCGAGCGCGGGAATACTGGCACGACTGGTAAAGTCCGTCGAACTGCCAACACGCCACAACGGCAACAGCATGAGCAGGACAACCGTAATCAATGTCGCCGGAATGCCAAACTGCAGATGCCGGCGTGTCAGCCACAGGGCGTAAAGGTAGCCGCCAACTTCCAGTGCGAGGAAGGTCGTTGTAAGAGCCCAATTGTATGTAGTTCCGCCAGCACCCACCGAAGCGCTGTCAGCACCCAGATAAAGCAATCCAGGCAAACACACCACGCAGACCAGAGCAGGCCAAAGCACCGCGCCCAACGTCATTGCGCGCCGAAACATGGTCGCCACAAACGCATGGATTGCATAAGGCACCGACCCGATCAGCGCCAAGGGGGAGAGCAGCGCCAACACCGGCAACAGCACCCACATGGCCACCGCGGGAGCGCGGCCTTTGATCCACGCGAGATACAGAACCGCGAAAATCCATCCTGCCAGCGCATGTTGCGGAGCCCAGAAAATCTGGGTGATGTGGGCCGAATATTGCAGTCCCGCCCAGCCATTGAGATGCAGCAAGATTGATCGGTGCACGATCAGCTGCCCCATCACATCCATGCCGCTGAAACCGAGGAACACGGCCAAGGCAATGATCTTTTCACGCTTGGCCGTGAACAGTTCTGACCCCACGGCCAACACCGTCGCCAGGATAACGATGTTTTGGACCATCAGCGCGATTTCTGCGCTGGTTCCACCAACCCCTTTGCCGATCAGCGCAGGCAGCAGATACATCGCGACCGGCGCGCGCAGAATGATGGCACCAGACGGCTGGACATAGGCAAACGGCCAAGCGTAACGACCAAGGTCGGCGAGCACTGCAGCACGCACTTGCCAATCGGTGTTGGCGTAAAAAAACCGCCCTTCCCCCCCCAGCACGATCACACACGTGGCCAGTATCACACACAGCGCCAGTGTGGTTGGCGCAACCCGGCCGGACCATTGTGCCGCCCATAGCGCCCGGCCTGCGGCGAAACAGGCAAAAAGCCCAAAGATCGACCACCAGAACGGCAAGCCCATAAACGCCCAAAAACCTGCCTGCATCGCAACCAGGATACCAAACAACAGGCAAGTGAGCGCCCGAAGGCTTACGCCCCGGCCCGCCAGCGGAGCGTCCTGATCGAGATCCGACAGTGTCATCGAGCCGTATTGGCATATGCCAATTTGATCAGAAAGGTTTAATTTTGGCGGTAATTCCGTGGCTCGCAAAGCCGCTGTCCGAATATCTGACCGATCTGCCACTGTGCTCATTTCGCAAGATTTTTGAAAGGCGGCGCCCGTATTTTTACAAATTCTAAGCATCTTTCGGTCTAGTCCGGGTAACCATCCCGCGCGATTGTTGAGCGGATTGGCCATAACAAGCTGAAATCAGGCGGGATACGGGCACAATGAGCGCATTTGGTCGCAAAGCTGGCACTGGGGGAGGAAGCGCAGCGATGCGTCCCTCGTTCGGCATCGCGCGCCCGATGAAGGGCAATGAGGCCGCCACCCCTGCTGCCGCCGCCAATGCGCAACCTTCCTCACCCGGCAACGAGCCATTTGGTGGCTTTGATGCGGGTTCTCCCGCAGACAAAAATTCCGAAGCGCTTGCGCGATTGGCGGACCGCGCCAACAATGTGGTGGAAAGCCATCACCAGGCCGAAGGCTTTGAAGCGTCGGTTCACAAGATCAAGGAACAAGTGTTGCCGCACTTGCTCGAACGCGTCGACCCCGAAGCAGCGGCCACGCTGACCAAGGAAGAGCTGTCCGAAGAATTCCGTCCGATCATCATGGAAGTATTGGGCGAGCTGAAAATCACGCTCAATCGGCGCGAACAGTTTGCGCTGGAAAAGGTGCTGATCGATGAATTGCTTGGGTTTGGTCCGCTCGAAGAGCTGTTGAATGACCCCGATGTGTCAGACATCATGGTCAACGGTCCCGACCAGACCTACATCGAAAAGAAGGGCAAGCTGACACTCGCGCCGATCCGGTTTCGCGACGAGAGCCACTTGTTCCAGATCGCCCAGCGGATCGTCAATCAGGTTGGCCGCCGCGTCGACCAGACCACCCCGCTGGCCGACGCCCGTCTGAAAGACGGCAGCCGTGTCAACGTGATCGTGCCGCCCCTGTCTTTGCGTGGCACCGCGATTTCAATCCGCAAATTTTCCGAGAAGCCGATCACGCTCGACATGTTGCGCGATTTCGGTTCGATGAGCGACAAAATGTGCACCGCGCTGAAAATTGCCGGGGCAAGCCGTATGAATATTGTGATCTCGGGCGGTACCGGCTCGGGCAAGACCACGATGCTCAACGCTATGTCAAAAATGATCGACCCTGGCGAACGCGTGCTGACCATCGAAGACGCCGCCGAACTGCGGCTGCAACAGCCACACTGGTTGCCACTCGAAACCCGCCCGCCAAACCTTGAGGGCCAAGGCGCGATCACGATCGGCGATCTGGTGAAAAACGCGCTGCGCATGCGGCCAGACCGGATCATTCTGGGTGAAATTCGTGGCGCGGAATGCTTCGATCTGTTGGCCGCGATGAACACCGGTCACGATGGTTCGATGTGTACTCTCCACGCCAATAGCCCGCGCGAATGCCTTGGCCGTATGGAAAACATGATCCTGATGGGGGACATCAAAATCCCCAAGGAAGCGATCAGCCGACAGATTGCCGAATCGGTCGATCTGATCGTGCAGGTCAAGCGCCTGCGCGATGGCTCGCGCCGCACAACCAATGTGACCGAAGTGATCGGGATGGAGGGCGACGTGATCGTTACCCAGGAACTCTTCCGCTTCGAATATCTCGACGAAAGCGACGATGGCAAGATCATCGGCGAGTTCCGGTCATCGGGTCTGCGCCCCTATACCCTCGAAAAAGCGCGCCAATACGGTTTCGACCAGGCTTTTCTCGAAGCCTGTCTGTAGCGTCACGATATCAGGCGACGATACGGTTTCGCTTGAACACAACCTTGCGCCCGGTAGGGCAATTGTCATGACCGCACATAGCCAACCCGCGCGCGCATTTCATGGTAATGCGCCGGTGCGACAGCGCCCGATGCTGGCGCTGGGCCTGCGGCTTGCGTCGGCTTTTGTATT
>CAIPWG010000213.1 GCA_903868655.1 uncultured Sphingomonadales bacterium | reverse complement strand
CTGCGGCGCAAGACCATCGCGCCCCCGACCACGACCCCCAGAAACAGCACAATCCTCGCAAGCAGCATCGGCAAGGCACTGCGCAAGATGGCAGGGCCGGGGCTTTTCGCGGTCCAGCGCAACCAACCCAAAGGCTTGCCCTCGACGCTGGCAAGCGTGATCGCGTTGTCGCTGCTTTTCAGCCCCGCGCGCTGAACAAGGCCAAGATCGGGCAGGACCAGATCACGCCGCATTCGCGCGCATTGGATGTCATCGAACCGACGCAATGTGACAAAGTAGACCGGTGCGTGCAGCCGATCTGCGGAAGCATGGTCGGGCACGACCGAACCCACGGTCATCATTGCGACATGCCCACCACTGTCAACCAGCCCGCCTGCCCAGCGTGGCAGGGGCATGCCGGCACGGTCTACTGGCCAGCGTGTTCCATCATCGGTCGAAATCTGCCGAACCGGCGACCCTAGCTCCATGCCCGGTGTCTGGCTGCGCAGGACAAGCGCTGTCACGGTTGGTTGCAAAGCACGAAACTGCGCCGCATTGGTGGGTTGCCCCTTGGACCATGCGCGCACCAATGTCCCGTTGCGTCGTACCAGAAACGCCTGCTCAGTGTTGAAAGCCTGCCAGGCATATGTGCCGAATTCGCGGTCGACCCAGGCCGTGTCCGCCTTGGCGGCAGCCATGCCGGCCACGTGTGCAACCGCTTCATTCCAATTGATCAGCCCGAGCTGCGCGCTGACATCAGCCTCCATCGTGCGATCGAGCAACCGCTGGACCTGTTGGCGTTCATCTTTGCGGGCCATATCGTCCGCCACGCCGATGGCATGGTCAAAGGCCAGGGCCAGCGCTGTCGACAAGCCGATCAAGCCCAGGAATGTGGCAAACGCAACCCAGCCGGTGCGCAGTTCCGACGCAATATGCAGCTCTGTCTTGGAGCGCTTGATGGAAACCGGGCTGGGTGTGATGCGCATCCTGGCTGGCATACAAACAAATAGTTAGCGCAAACCTTGCCGCACCGGGATGGGAAACCCTGATAGGCTGAAAATCTTTTCCGACGGTCTGGTTGCAACCTGCCACCCATCTTGCAATTTGCGCGAGGAAAGCCAAAGTGCGTGGCGAACGGCGCGATCAGACTAGCGCCGCCGGAGGAATCATGCGCGAACTCTTGAAACACTACATCGACGGGCAGTGGGTCGAAAGCGAAGGCGGTCGCCGTTATGAAGTGATCAATCCCGCCACCGAAGAAGCCTGTGCCGCCATCACCCTGGGCAGCGAAGCGGATGTGGACAAGGCTGTCGCTGCTGCCAAGCGCGCCTTCGAGACCTATAGCCAGACCACGATCGAAGAGCGTGCCGCTCTGCTGACGCGGATCATCGCCGAATACAAAAAGCGTATTCCCGACTTTGCCGCAGTGATCAGCGAAGAAATGGGCTCACCGATCAGCTTTGCCGGCACCGCGCAGACGGGCGCCGGGATCAGCTATCTGTTGGGCTCGCTCGAAGCATTGGACGGCTTTCACTGGGAAGAACCGATTGCCGGCGTCAACGCACGCATCGTGTACGAACCCGTCGGCGTGGTTGCGGCGATCACCCCGTGGAATTGGCCCCTCAACCAGATCTGCGCCAAGATCGCGCCCTGCATACTCGCGGGCAACACGGTTATCCTGAAGCCTTCGGAAGAATGCCCGTCGAATGCGGCAATTTTTGCCGAAGTGCTCGATGCCGCAGGCGTACCGCCGGGCGTGTTCAACCTGGTGCAGGGCGATGGCCTGGGCGTGGGCGTGGCGCTGACCAAGCATGTCGATGTCGACATGGTCAGCTTTACCGGATCGACCCGCGCAGGCATCCAGATCGCCAAGAATGCTGCCGACACAGTCAAGCGCGTGCACCAGGAACTGGGTGGCAAGTCGCCGAATCTGGTGCTGGAAGATGCTGATTTTGCCGCCAACCTGCCAGCGACATTATCGGGTGTTATTGCCAATACCGGCCAAAGCTGCATCGCCCCGACCCGCCTGCTGGTGCCTGCCGCGCGCAAGGCCGAGGCCGAAGCGTTTGTCCGCGACTATTTCGCCGCGGTGAAAGTGGCTAGCCCGACCGAAGAAGGTGGCCATATCGGCCCGGTGGTCAACAAGGCACAGTGGACCAAAATCCAGAGCCTGATCGAAAAGTCGATCGAAGAAGGCGCCAGCCTGCTGCAAGGCGGACCGGGCCTGCCCGACAGTGTCAACCGCGGGTATTACATCCGCCCGACGGTGTTTTCCGACGTGACCCCCGACATGACTATTTTCCACGAGGAAACGTTTGGTCCGGTTGCGACCATCACCACCTACACCGACATCGATGATGCCATCGAGCTGGCCAACCGCACCAACTATGGCCTGTCGGCCACGGTCACGGGCGATCCCGAAGCGGCCAAAGCTGTCGTTGGCAAATTGCGTGCCGGCCTGGTTGCGGTGAACCAGTGGGGCGGCGTCAAGGGTGGCGCATTCGGTGGATACAAACAGTCGGGCAATGGCCGCGAAGGCGGTCGCCACGGGCTGAAGGACTTCATGGAAGTGAAAACCATCGTTAACGCTTGAAACGACAACGCCTGACCATGAGCCGCGCCTGGCGCGG
>CAIPWG010000212.1 GCA_903868655.1 uncultured Sphingomonadales bacterium | reverse complement strand
GTGGGGGGCCAATACTGAAAGTCATCACTGAACATTCTTGCCGACGAACCGGTGATGACTAGCCAGTCGTAAACTGGAACAATGACAATGGTCACGCAAAATGCTTGGATTGGTCCCATACCAAGGAGATTAGTGGAATGCTCTACGACGGCAAGTGGGGCGTTTGCGGAATGGCAGATTCTGGCGCAGATCAAGCCAAATTTGCCGGTCAGCTTTCAGGGAATGGCCGCAGGCGTCGCTATGTCGGGAAATGGAGGCTAGACGACAGTCCGCTTGCAAGCGACGGGTTGGGATAGCAGACATAGTGCATGAGCATGTATCAATCTGCCTCACTCGCTATCGCATGGGTTGGCGTCATTTTGATGCTGACCGGCTGCAATCCCACCCCCGATGAAACGCAAGTAGATGCAAGGGTGCGATCCCCAGATGGAAAGCTGGAGGCCGTCTACGCGGAAGACCTCAGCGGAGGACCAGCCACCGGTGTCGATGAGGATGTTTATATCGTTGAGCCAGGCCGTTTTCCTCGAATTGTGGATCGAGTATTTGCCAATGAATGCGTGAGTGAGATTCAGTTGCGATGGGTTGCACCTCGCTTGCTTCTGATAAGCTATGGGGCTGAACCATCGGATCAGAGGCACTATGGACGGGACGATCCAAGTATGTGGTGGACGCCATGGCTTTGGGCATCGAGCCGCTCCAGCGAAGTCCAAGTTCGCTTCGAGCGTCACGCCTTGCCTGCGGGAGCTGGCTGTTGATGTCTGGTACTAACGCAAGCTGATCAACCAACCTACGACCGGAAGTGGGGCGAATGCCGAACTGCACCTTTTCGCCCAGAATGCCTGAAAGCTGCCCTTCGCGCCCAACCTGAACCAACGGCAGCTGTCGGTCTCTGCGCGTCGACCGGGCTATGACCGGAAATGGGGAGGGAAGCGGACAACAGATATTGAGGTCACCGCACACGATTTAGTGTTTGGACGCTGTCGACAATTACGAGATTTGGAGACAGCGGAGCGTCGAATTTCAGATCAGTCGCTCGCTGGGAATTGCACAGAGCTTCTCGGCCAATGAAATTAGCCCAATACGTCCGAGGTTCCGGCGCAAAGGCAATGCGGTTACCCGCATAGTAGGCAGTCGCATAAAATCGACGTTCGCCTAGATGCCTTGGGTTTTCGTTGCGCTTAGCTGAAGCGAAAGTCCATCCTTCAAAATTGGTAAAAATATAGCCGGAATATCGATGCCTCTTCAACCATTTGAGCGCCGCTGCCTGAGGTTGCAAAGTATTGTTCGGATCAAATGCATTTCTTGAAACGTAACAGTCTGGGTCTTTCCGCCATTGATGCGGCTCAGTTGGCAATACCACGATCGTCTCGCCCGGCCGTAGGTCAGACTGACTGTCAGCGTGCCCTTCCACAGACCAAACTAATCCACCGCCAATCAATAAGGCGACGTTCAGCACGATGCATCTTGCTCTCATCCTTAAACGATATGCTCTTATCGCCAATTGACCGCAAGCAACACCGAACCACCGCACTTCGAAGGCCGCAAGTGGGGCGGGATTTGCCTTGCGCGTTTTGATCTCCACGAAGCCATAAGGTGCTGTCTGCGCCATGCTGGACTGTGTCCACGCGGCCTAAGCTGCCAGAAACAATCCGGCCAATGCCGCGCTCATCAGGTTGCTCAACGCGCCTGCGATCAGCGCGCGCAAGCCCAGTCGCGCGATCACCGGGCGCTGGTTGGGCGCCAATCCACCCGCCACCGCCATCTGGATCGCGATCGAGCTGAAATTTGCAAAACCGCATAGCGCAAACGTCACGATTGCCACGGTCTGTGCCGACAGGTCTTTGGCGGCGCCCAAATCGATGAAGGCCACGAATTCATTGAGCACTATCTTGGTGCCGAACATGCCGCCTGCGATATGCGCCTCGCGCCAATCGGGTGCGCCGAGCAGGCGGAAGATCGGTGCGAACACGGTGCCGATAACATCCTGCATGGCAAGGCCGTGATAACCGATCAGCCCGCCCGCCCAGCCGAACAGGCCATTGGCCAACGCCACGAGCGCGACAAAGGCCAGCACCATGGCGCCCACCGCAACGGCCAGCCGCACCCCGGTCTGCGCGCCCTGCGCTGCGGCCATGATCAGATTGGCGGGGCGTTCTTCGGCCTGGTCGTCCTCTGCCGGCTCGTGCGGATCGTTCAGTGGCGCGTTATCGCCGATCCCCGGCGGGGCGGGGGGTTCGTCGGGATAGATCAGCTTGGCCATCAGCACACCGCCCGGCGCTGACATGAATGCGGCCGCCACCAGATAATCAACGCGAATGCCCATCGCTGCATAAGCCGCAAGAATAGTGCCCGCGACACCCGCCATGCCCACGGTCATCACGGTGAACATCTGCGGCGGCGACAGGGCCGTGAGATAAGGGCGGATCACCAAGGGCGATTCGCTTTGCCCGACAAAGATGTTTGCCGCTGCGCACAATGCTTCGACCCGGCTGATCCCGGTGATCTTTTCCAGCGCGCCGCCGATCCAGCGGATCACCAGTTGCATAATGCCAAGGTAATAGAGAATCGAAATCAGCGCCGCAAAGAACACGATTGTCGGCAACGCCGAGATGGCGAAACTGTGCCCGCCGATTTCGGGTGAGGCGAGCGGACCGAACAGGAACGTGACCCCGGCACGGGCAAAGCCGAGCAGGCTTTCCACGCCGTGTGCCGCGCTTTCCAGGGCAAATTTGCCCGGTGGAAAGCGCAGCACGAGTGCGGCAAAACCAGCCTGCAGAGCAAATGCGGGGATCACGACGCGCAGCGCGATCGCGCGCCGGTTGTGCGATAACGCCAGCGCAAGGGCGAGGATCAGCGCCATTCCGGCAAGGCTGGACAGGATATGCATGGGCGCGACGGGTTCCTGAAAGTTCGTGAGCAGGAACGGGTAAAGGCAATTTGGCACGCGGTCAAAATCCGCTATCGCCCGTTCATGGTAACGTCATCATCGGCCGCGATTGCGGTGCCGCGCTCGGTCTTTCTTTATGCCCTCGTCTATGGCGGGATGGCAGTCCTTGCCGGTGTGCTGGGGGCGAAACTGGCCGATGTCGGGGTTTGGCCGCTGATTGGGCGGATGACGGTTGAAAGCGGGATTTTCGCGTTTCTGCTGCTGATCGTGTTGTCGAGCACGATCAGCGAATTGCATGGCATGGCCGTGGCGCAGCGCATGGTGCGGTTTGGCTTTGTGCCGTTGATCCTGTCGATGATCATGATCAGCGTCGTGATCGATGTCGTGCCGCCTGCGCCGATCTGGCCCAATCAGGCGGCGTTTGCACTGATACTGGGGCAGGGTGCGCGGATGCAGTTTGCGGGTCTGTGTTCCTATGGCCTTTCGCAAACGTTGAATGTCATGGTTTTCGCGCGGTTGGCCGGGCATGGCATGGGCCGCATGCTGGTGGTGCGCGCATGGTTGGCCAGCATGCTCAGCCAGATTGTCGATACGGTGATTTTCATCACGCTGTCGTTCTGGGGGGTCATCGGCGCCGATGGGCAGCCGTTTCCGCTGGGGGTGATGATGGGCAGCCAGATCATCGCCAAGCTGGTGTTGTCGACCGTGATGGTGCCGGTGCTGGTGTGGGCGGCGGTGAAATTCGGGCGTTGGCTGGATCGCTAATCCCTAAATTCATTTCGCTTTCACACGCAAACCGCTATTGGCGCGGACCATCATGGCTACCAATATCGATACCAACGACGTCTATCGCCAGGCGATGCTCGACAAGGCGGAAACGCTGATCGAGGCGCTGCCCTATTTGCAGCGCTATGCCGGCAGGACCTTCGTGGTGAAATATGGCGGCCACGCGATGGGCGACCCCGCCGCGCAACAGGATTTCGCGCAGGACGTGGTGCTGATGAAGGCCATCGGCATTCACCCGGTGGTGGTGCATGGCGGCGGGCCGCAGATCGGTGCGATGCTGAAAAAGCTGGGTATCGAATCGCGCTTTGTCGACGGGTTGCGCGTGACCGACGCAGTGACTGCCGAGATTGCCGAAATGGTGCTGTCGGGCCGGATCAACAAGGAACTGGTCAGCTGGATCGCCGCCGCCGGGGGCAAGGCGCTGGGCATTTCCGGCAAGGATGCCGGATTGATTACAGCCACCAAAGTCGAAAAGGTAATCATCGATCCCGACAGCGGGGATGAACTGTCGGTTGATCTGGGCTTTGTCGGTGAACCCGCTGCGATTGATCTGACCATCATCCACACGGTTTGTGCCGCCGGCATGATCCCGGTGATCGCACCGATCGGCGTGGGCGAAGATGGCGCGACGTACAATATCAACGCCGATACCATGGCCGGCGCGCTTGCGGCCAAGCTGGGGGCGGCGCGCCTGTTTCTGTTGACCGATGTGCCGGGCGTGCTTGATGCCAACAAGTCGCTGCTGACGGATCTCAACCCCGCCGACATTGCCGCACTGACTGCCGAAGGCACGATCAAGGGCGGTATGATCCCCAAGCTTGAAACCTGCGTCCATGCGGTTGAAGCCGGGTGCGAAGCAGCGGTTGTGCTCGATGGGCGTGTGCCCCATGCCATGTTGCTTGAAGTGTTTACTGCCCGTGGCGCCGGAACGCTGATCCGCGCCTGACGTAAAGGAAGCCTGACGTGCTGCTTTATACCCTGATAACGATGATCAATTATCTGATCAGCGTCGTAAGCTGGGTGGTGATCATCCAGTTCATCATCGGCATGTTGATCGCGTTCAATGTTATCAACACACGCAACGATGCGGTGATGCAAATCTATCGCGGGCTGAGCGTGTTTCTCGAACCGCTGCTTGGGCCAATCCGTCGCGCGATGCCCAACACCGGCGCGGTCGATTTTTCGCCGATGGTGCTGATCATCGGGTTGCGCCTGGTCTCCATGCTGTTGGCCGGCCTCGCGATGCAGGGATATTGACGCGATGACGGCGGACCTGATCGACGGCAAGGCGTTTGCGCTGAATTTGCGTGGTCGGATTGGCACGCTGGCGGCGGAATTTACCGCACAGACCGGGCGCAAAGCGGGTCTTGCTGTGGTTTTGGTCGGCGAAGATGCCGCCAGCCAAGTCTATGTGCGATCAAAGGGCAAGGCCACGGTTGAGGCTGGCATGGCCAGCTTTGAACACCGTTTGGCTGCTGATGCGACCGAAACCGAA
The DNA here is from genome assembly GCA_903868655.1 of uncultured Sphingomonadales bacterium. Lineage (GTDB taxonomy): Bacteria > Pseudomonadota > Alphaproteobacteria > Sphingomonadales > Sphingomonadaceae > Novosphingobium. The sequence goes on along the minus strand of CAIPWG010000212.1, from coordinate 64 downwards.
TTGCTCGCGCTGGTCCACGCGCTCAATGCTGATCCGACCGTCGATGGCATTCTGGTCCAATTGC
>CAIPWG010000211.1 GCA_903868655.1 uncultured Sphingomonadales bacterium | reverse complement strand
CTTGACGACAGACGTCAAGCACGCCCGGGTCGAACGGCACCCGACCGCCAAAATCACCTGACCAGGCTATGCGTTTGCCCTTCATCGCCGCCGGTTCGACCGCACGCAGCGCCTGCGCATCGGATTCCATCGACAGCGGCATGCGCGCATCGGGGCCCGCCATGACCGACAGCATCAGCGCCAGATCACCCACATTGCGCGCCATCGGCCCGGTTACGCTGGGCGCGACAATCCAGTCATCATGCCCTTCGCCGGGGATACGGCCAAGACTGGTGCGAAACCCGAAGACATTGTTCCACCCCGCCGGGTTGCGCAGCGATCCGCCATAATCACTGCCGTCGGCCAGGGGCACCATGTGCGTGGCCAGCGCCACCGCTGCCCCGCCGCTGCTGCCGCCCGCAGACAAAGCCGGGTTCCACGGGTTGCGCGTGGTGCCCCACACAGGGTTGAAGCTGTGCGAACCCAGCCCGAATTCCGGCGTGTTGGTCTTGCCAATGAATGTCACCCCGGCCCTACGCAAACGTTCGGCCAGCAGGCCATCATGGCCTGCCACCTGGTGCGCAAAAATCGGTGACCCTTGTGTCCACGGCAGCCCCGCCACCGGTTCGAGATCTTTGACCGCATGGGGTAAACCATGCAGCGGACCCAGCGCAGCGCCGCTGGCAACAACGGCATCGGCCAACGCAGCCTCCGCCATCAAACCAGCACGGTCGCGAAGGCCGACAATCGCGTTGACCCCCGGATTAACGCATTCGATCCGATCGAGAAACGCGGTCATCACCTCCGCTGCCGAGACCTGCCTCGCAGCAATCGCTGCAGCCAACTGCCGCGCGGTCCAATCGGTCAGCGGGCCGGATGGCAAAGCTGGCCGCGTTCGCGTAGCAAGCGCAGCGACAATCGAGCCCAGCGCCATCAATCCCTGCCGCGGAGACCGGGAACGTTCAGGAAAGGGTGTATCGTCCATCCCGGTCATCACACCGCGTCATAATCCGCTTGGCAAGCACGAAACTTTGCGCGCTTCAGCTTAGCCGCGGGTGAACCTGTTCCTAACACTCTTTTGCCATAGGCCGAGCCTGACACCGGTAGCCGGTGCGCGCAACCGATCGGATTTGCTGATGGACACTTCGTTTCAGCCGTTTGACCAACAAGAAGACGAAGCCAGCGTGCTTCAGGCCGCGGTGCTTATGCAACGCGCGCTCGACTTGCTTGATCAGGCCGGCGAGGTGCGTGCGGCGGTCCATCTGCAACACGCGATCGACACGCTGGCCGTGCGGCTGCCCGGCAGTGTGCAGCCGCACTGACCAACGTCGCCCGTCAATCGACCCGGAACGTCAGAGCGCCATCGCCTTCGTCGATATGTACGACGCGCCCATCGGGGATTTCGCCCCCCAGCAACAAGTCGGCCAGCGGGTCCTGCACATAGCGTAGTACCGCCCTTTTCAGCGGACGCGCGCCATAGATGGGATCATACCCCACGCGGCCCAGCCAGCGCTTGGCCGCATCCGACAGTTCCAGCGTGATCTTGCGATCCTTCAGCAATGCACCCACGCGCGCCATCTGCAGTTCGACAATTGGCGCCATGTGCGCCTGCCCCAGCCGGTGAAACAGGATGATTTCATCGAGCCGGTTGAGAAATTCAGGCCTGAAATGCGCGCGCACGATGTCCATCACTTGGGGCTCGACCACCGAAACATCCTGATCCTCATCCAGATTGGCAAGATACTGGCTGCCAAGATTGCTGGTCAGGATAATCAGCGTATTGGTGAAATCGACCTGCCGTCCCTGCCCATCGGTCAGGCGCCCGTCATCGAGCACTTGCAACAGCACGTTGAACACATCGGGATGCGCCTTTTCGACTTCGTCGAACAGTACGACCTGATAAGGTCGGCGCCGCACCGCCTCCGTCAACACGCCGCCTTCGTCGTACCCGACATAGCCCGGAGGTGCGCCGATCAGACGGCTGACGCTGTGTTTTTCCATGAATTCGGACATGTCGATGCGCACCATCGCGTTGTCGTCATCAAACAAAAACCCGGCCAGTGCCTTGGTCAGTTCGGTTTTGCCTACGCCCGTAGGGCCGAGGAACAGAAAACTGCCAAGCGGCCGGTTCGGGTCCTGCAAGCCGGCGCGCGCGCGACGCACGGCTTTTGACACGGCGGCCACAGCATCGGTCTGGCCGATAACACGCGCGCCCAACGCCGTTTCCATGTTGAGCAGTTTCTGCCGCTCGCCTTCGAGCATCCGGTCAACCGGAATGCCGGTCCAGCGACTGACGACGCCGGCGATGTCTTCGGCGGTCACTTCTTCGCGAAGCAGCGCATTTTGCGCACTGCCCTGCGCCTCGGCAATCTGACGTTCCAGCTCGGGGATGCGGCCATAGGCCAGCTCTCCGGCCTTGCCCAGATCACCCTGGCGCTGTGCTTGTTCCAATTCGATCCGGGCAGCATCGAGCGCTTCCTTGATCTTGCCTTCGGCTGCTATCTTGTCGCGCTCGTTCTGCCACCGGGTAGTCAGTTCGGCCGATTGCTGTTCCAGATTGGCCAGTTCCGCGCGCAGAGCCACCAGCCGATCGACCGAGGCGGCATCGGTTTCCTTGGACAACGCCATGTCTTCGATTTTCAGCTGAATGATCCGCCGATCCAGGTTTTCGATCTCTTCGGGCTTTGATTCGACTTCCATGCGGATGCGGCTGGCCGCTTCGTCCATCAGGTCGATGGCCTTGTCGGGCAGGAAGCGGTCGGCAATATAACGGTTGGACAGCGTAGCCGCCGCCACGATTGCCGCGTCGGCGATGCGCACGCCATGGTGCAATTCGTACTTTTCCTTGATTCCGCGCAGGATCGAGATGGTATCTTCCACAGTCGGTTCACCGACGAACACCGGCTGAAACCGCCGCTGCAATGCGGGGTCCTTTTCGATATACTTTTGATACTCGTCGAGTGTGGTTGCGCCGATGCAATGCAGCTCGCCGCGTGCCAGGGCCGGTTTGAGCAAGTTCGAGGCATCCATCGCGCCTTCGGTTTTACCCGCGCCGATCAACGTGTGCATTTCATCGATGAACAGGATGATCTCGCCCTCGGCGCCTTTCACCTCGTCGAGCACGGCTTTCAGCCGTTCTTCGAATTCGCCACGATACTTGGCGCCCGCGATCAGGGAACCCATGTCGAGCGACATCAGACGGCGGTTGCGCAGGCTTTCGGGCACGTCGCCATTGGCGATGCGCAATGCCAGCCCCTCGGCAATCGCAGTCTTGCCCACACCCGGTTCACCGATCAGCGCGGGATTGTTCTTCGTCCGGCGCGCCAGAATCTGGATGGTGCGGCGAATTTCCTCATCGCGGCCGATCACCGGATCGAGCTTGCCCTCGCGCGCGGCCTCGGTCAGGTCACGGGCATATTTCTTCATCGCGTCATAGGCGTTTTCGGCCCCCGCGCTGTCGGCATTGCGACCACCGCGCAAGGCCGAAATCGCCGCTTCGAGCGCAGGCGCGGTCACATTGGCCGCTTTGAGCGACTGACCCGCTGCCGTCGTCGTGGCCAGTGTCAGCGCAACCAGAATACGTTCGACGGTAACAAAGCTGTCGCCCGACTTGGTTGCGATCTGTTCGGCCTGATCGAGCAGGCGAACGGTATCGTTATCAAGCCCCGGCGAAGTTTGCGCGCCGGCGCCACTGACCGCCGGAATCTTGGTCAGTGCACGATCGACTTCGGCCTGCGCCAGCACGGCATTGCCGCCCGCGCGATGAATCAGCCCGCTGGCCATGCCTTCGCTGTCTTCCAACAAGACCTTGAGCACGTGTTCGGGGGTTATGCGCTGGTGGTTGAGCCGAATGGCCAGTGTCTGTGCGGCCTGCAAAAAGCCTTTGGCGCGATCGGTGAATTTTTCGAGGTTCATGGGGCGAAAGTCCTCCTTTGCCTCAGAAGGTAGTGTGGCATATCCGCCACACAAGGAGGTGGGTCAAAATTAGCCCAAACCCTGCGCAATGAAACGCGATTTTCAGATCATCGCACGGCTTTTCAGTCCGACAGGAGCCTACCGCACGGTAGCAAGCAGCAGTTCGTCAAGCTGCTGAAACTGTTCCGGCAGACATGCGGCAGAGCCTTGCAGCGCTTCTTCCAGCGCCTGCGGCGATGGATATTGCTCGTGGAAGCGCAGCAGAGTTTGGCTGCCCTGATCCTCGAAGGTTACCGTAGTAATGGCTCCCGCTTCACCCTCGTCATTGGTCCAGACGATCAGCGCGTTGGGCACGACTTGCAGATATGTGCCGTGAAAAGCCATTGTTTCGCAATCGCCAAAACCAAATTCCAGACGGTGCTTACCGCCGGTGCGAACATCCATTTCACAAGACAGGAGCGTCACGCCGGTCACCGAGCGGGGCATCCACCAACGCTGAAACAGGTCGGCCTTGCTCCAGGCTGTGAAGACGATTGCCGCCGGCGCATCAAAAATCCGGGTAACGACCAGTTCGCAGTCGCCCCGACGCTCGATCGAGGTCGGGTTATGTGCCCCATCCGAAGCGTTGTCTTGCTGGCTCATCGTTTTGCTCCTGCGTCCATCCATCGATAGTGGGGTCAGGCGTATTCGACTTAGCGACGAACCCCGTGCTCCGGCGCCTGACTGTGTTGTTTCATGCCGGCAAACGTCAACGCGAATGTTCCGCGCGACGATGTCGCCTGTTGCAGATCACGCGTTTTGCGCCGCGCGCGCCGCCAGATAGCCCGGGCGCTCCGCCAACCGTATCCAATAGTCCTGGGTCAAAGGCTCAAACCCGTGTTCCAGTTTCAGGTTGCGCGCCAGCAGCAGCGCATACCCCACTGAAATGTCGGCACCAGTGAACCGTTCACCCAACAACCATGGGCGCCCGTCGGCCAGCGCGCGTTCAACATGGCGCAGCCGCACGTGAAACCAGCGGGCATAGTCTTCAGCCACCGCGTTCAACCCGCGATCGGGTTCGAGCCGGGTGTAGCGCAGCACCAAAGTCTGCGGAAAAGTCAGCGTCGCTTCACCGAAATGCAACCAGTTGAGGTATTGGCCATAGCCCGGATCGGACACTGCCACGCCCAGCCGTTCGGGCGCGTGCCGGGCAATCAGATATTCCGCGATTGCAGCGCTTTCGCTCATCGTGCCGTGATCATCGATCAGAAACGGGATAGTGCCCAACGGATTGATGTCGAGATAGGCCCGATCCAGAAAACGCGGCGGAAACGGCAAAAGGCGCAATTCATAATCGAGCCCGATTTCGTGCAACGCCCACAGCGCGCGAAACGACCGTGCATCGTGGCAATGGTACAAAGTGATCATGCCGCCCCCAATGGATGCGCACACGTTGAAACATGTGCGTCCATCGGGGTCTGCCGCTTAAATCCGATCAGGCAAAGCGTTTTTCGAGCATGATCAGATGCGGATCGCCATCGAGGCCATGGGCATCAAAGCCTTTTTCGCGTTCCAGTTCGATGGCGGCATGGTTGTCGCGATCTTCGATCGAAATCACGCGTTTCAAACCGCGCCGCTGCGCTTCAGCGGCCAGCAGGTCGAGCAAGGCCCAGCCCAACCCGCGCGCGCGATAATCCCGGTGGATCGAAATCGCGATCTCACCGGTATCCATCGCGGCATCGCAAGCCAGCATGGCCGATGCAACCAGCGCGCCCGTTGCCTTGTCAAATGCGATGTAATTCTCGGTACGCCAGTGATCGACATTGGTCAGCGGGGTGATCTGGTCGGGCCCGACGTGGCGTACTGCCGTCAAAAACCGGAAGCGACGATCATCATCGCCCACGGCATCAAAAAACTGTTCGAGCGTATGTGCATCATCGGGCTGCACGGGACGGACCGACAGCGCAATGCCATCGCGGGTGATCAAATCGATATCGGCAACAGGGGTGGGCGTCGTCATCACGGAATCTCCGGTCGGTTGGCTGCGATGGCACACCATCGTGCAGCAGGCTCGATGTAGGTAGAGTGCGTCAGGCCACCTTGATCCAGAGCAAGGATGGGATTGCAATTCGCGCAATCGTAAGTGTACAATGCGGTTCAGCTTGCCTTTTTGTGCACGTTCGACTAACGGCGCGAACATTCCGAACAGGCCCGGACCGCTGTGCAAGGCACGCCCCGGATCATGATCGGAATACCCGCCACGGCATTCGGCTCGGCGGGTGGTACGGCCCTTTTACCCCGCGGGCGAATGTTTCGCCATCTTTACCGATCATGCGCGGACGAAAGACCGGCGGAGACAACCGCCTGGCCGGAAATACAAGAACAACAGGACTAAAACAGACTTATGTCGTCCAACCCCACTCGCGATGATTTCGCCGCGATGCTCGACGAAACGCTGGGCTCTGCCGCCAATGGTGGCTTTGAAGGCCGCGTTGTAAAGGGCACAGTTACCGCCATCGAAAACGACAAGGCCGTCATCGACGTCGGCTTGAAGAGCGAAGGCCGCGTGCCGCTGCGCGAATTCGCTGCCCCCGGCATGCCGCATGGCCTTTCGGTTGGCGATGAAGTCGAAGTGTTTGTCGATCGCGTGGAAAACGCCGATGGCGAAGCGATGCTCAGCCGCGATCGCGCGCGCCGCGAAGCCGCCTGGGACAAGCTGGAAAACGAATTTGGCGAAGGCAAGCGCGTTGAAGGCGTGATCTTCGGCCGCGTGAAGGGTGGCTTCACCGTCGATCTCGACGGCGCCGTGGCCTTCCTGCCAGGCAGCCAGGTCGACATCCGCCCCGTGCGCGATGTGCAGCCGCTGATGGACATTCCGCAGCCGTTCCAGATTCTGAAGATGGACCGTCGCCGTGGCAACATCGTCGTGTCGCGTCGTGCGGTGCTGGAAGAAACCCGCGCCGAACAGCGTTCGGGCCTGATCCAGAACCTGAAAGAAGCGCAGATCATCGACGGCGTGGTCAAGAACATCACCGATTATGGTGCGTTCGTTGATCTGGGTGGCATCGACGGCCTGCTGCATGTCACCGACATGAGCTACAAGCGCGTCAACCACCCGTCGGAAGTGATCGCCATCGGCGACACCGTGCGCGTTCAGATCATCCGCATCAACCAGGATACACAACGTATCTCGCTGGGCATGAAGCAGCTGGAAAGCGATCCGTGGGAAGGCGTCGCCGCCAAGTACCCGGTTGGCGCCAAGCTGTCGGGCGTGGTCACGAACATCACCGAATATGGTGCGTTCGTTGAACTCGAAGCCGGCATCGAAGGCCTGGTCCATGTTTCGGAAATGAGCTGGACCAAGAAGAACGTCCACCCCGGCAAGATCGTTTCGACCAGCCAGGAAGTCGATGTCATGGTGCTCGAAGTCGACAGCGACAAGCGCCGCATCAGCCTTGGTCTCAAGCAGGCACAGCAGAACCCGTGGGAAGGCTTCGCAGAACGTCACCCGGTCGGTTCGTTTGTTGAAGGCGAAGTCAAGAATGCAACCGAATTCGGTCTGTTCATCGGTCTCGACGGCGACGTCGACGGCATGGTGCACATGTCCGACATCGCGTGGGGCATTTCGGGCGAAGACGCGCTGGCGCTTCACCGCAAGGGCGAACAGGTCAAGGCCGTGGTTCTGGATGTCGATGTCGACAAGGAACGCATCAGCCTCGGCATGAAGCAGCTGGAAAAGGGTGCGCCTGCCGCAGCCGCCGCCGGCAGCCCGGCCGCAGCGACCAGCAACGCACTGCGCCGTGGCGAAGTGGTAACCGTGACCGTGCTCGAAGTGCGCGACGGGGGCCTGGAAGTGCAGGCTGGTGATGACGGCGCAACTGGCTTCATCAAGCGCAGCGACCTTGGCCGCGACCGTGACGAACAGCGTCCCGACCGTTTCCAGGTCGGCCAGAAGCTGGACGCAATGGTCACCGGTTTCGACCGTTCGAAGAAGCCGACTTTCTCGGTCAAGGCGCGTCAGCTGGCCGAAGAAAAAGAAGCCGTGGAACAGTACGGTTCGTCGGATGCCGGCGCTTCGCTGGGCGACATCCTGGGTGCCGCTCTCAAAGCGCAAAAGTAATTCAGATCACCCTCGCGGAAATCGCTTCCGCGAAGGTGTACTGAACCCAACAAAAGCCCGTCGGTTCAATCCGGCGGGCTTTTGCTTTGTCAGGCACACTCGGCTAGGGTCGT
>CAIPWG010000210.1 GCA_903868655.1 uncultured Sphingomonadales bacterium | reverse complement strand
GCATCCACGCGCCCGCCGGAACCCACAGCGCACCCAATGCATCGTGCGCCGCAGCCAAGGGCAAGCGGCGGATCGGTGCGGCATGGTGGCCACGCGCAGGCCCCGCAAACGCGCCCATGGTGACCGGTGTATAGGGCGGACGAAATGTCGTCAGCCCTGCGTCGGGCAAAGGCACCCCCCGCAAATCGGCAATCTGCGCCAGCGCGACCATCGCCCCGGTTTTGCCCTGATCGGTTCCCATGCCCAGCGTTGTGTAACGCTTGGTATGTTCGACCGAAGTGTAGCCTTCGCGCTGCGCCAGAGCGAGATCGCCGGTCGTCACGTCATTCTGGAAATCGACAAAGGCCTTGCCCGGCACTTTGTCGCGCCAGATCGGCCCGGGCTGCGCCGGCGTTGCCGCGCCGAGCGGATCGACCGCGGCGGTCTTGGCCAAAATAGCCTGCAATGCGGGTTCGCCGCTTGCAGCCCCAATCGTAGTATTGGCCTGACGCCCGGAGCCGGGCAGAAACGCACCCTGCGCCGCATCATAATCAAGCGCGCCACCCGCTTGCCGATGCAGATGCAGCGCGGGGCTGGCCCCGCCCGACATTGCCAGACAATCGGCCGCAAACTGCTGCTTCGTGCCGCCAACCAAGGCTTCGAGACCGGCGAGGCTCATCCCGCGGCGCAGGGCCTTGAGTGGCCGTGCGTTCTCATACACGGTAAATCGTGCCCGCGCCGCATCGACCAGTGGCCCGCTTGGCGTCGCGCGGCTGTCGAGGATCGCGACAATGTCGACGCCCACATCGGCCAAGGCGAATGCCGTGCGGTAGGCGCCATCATGGCTGGTGGCGATGACCGCGCGACGTCCGGGGGCAACGCCGTAGCGCACAGCGAGTTCACGCGCCGCGCCCGCCAGCATGATGCCCGGCAGATCGTTGTTGGCAAACACCAGCGGGCGTTCGAGTGTGCCCGTGGCCAGAACTACATCGACACTTCGCAGTTTCCAAAGGACTTGCGCGAGCCCCTGCCCCGCCTGACCGGGTTCGACCCGGCGTTCGACCGCCAGCAGGAAGTTGTCGTCCCAATAGCCGCTGGCGGTGGTGCGCAACAGCACCCGACCGCCCGCTTCGCGAATACGCGCAACCATCGCTTGCGCCCATTGCGCGCCCGGCGTTCCGTCAATCGTCACCGTTTCGCGCAACAGGCTTCCACCCGGCACACTGTCCTGTTCGATCAGGATCACCCGCTTGCCCGCTTCGGCTGCTTCCAGCGCGGCAGACAAACCGGCAGGGCCTGCGCCGATGACCAACACATCGGCAAACGCGCTGCGATGGCCATAATGATCCGGGTCGGCCGCACGCGGCGGCTGGCCGAGCCCGGCGGCGCGGCGGATGAAATGTTCGTAGATCATCCACCGCGACGGCGGACCGAAAAAGGTCTTGTAGTAAAAACCTGCCGGTATCAGCGCCGCCGCCAGCGAATTGACTGCGCCGATATCATACCGCAACGACGGCCAGGCATTCTGACTTTTCGCCACCAGGCCCGGATAAAGAAACACATCGGTGGCACGCACATTGGGTTCGGCGCGCGCGCCTGCACCCACGGTGACCAGCGCCGAGGCTTCTTCGACGCCATGTGCCATGATCCCGCGCGGTCGGTGCAGTTTGAAACTGCGCGCTACCAATTGCACGCCATTGGCAATCAACGCGGCGGCCAGCGTGTCTCCCGGCTGGCCTGCATAGGCCTTGCCATCAAAAGTGAAGGGCACAGTGCCCGCTGCATCGCGCATCACAGCGCCTCCACCGCTCGGATCGCATGGGTCATGCGATCACGCGTCAGGCGCAGCCACTGGCCGCACGCATGAACCCAGATTTCATGATCTTCACCGCGCAGATTGGCCCGGGTAAACAGCGCCGTCATCGCGGTTTCGGGCGCATCATCAAGCTGCACGACACTGTCGAGCGTGCGCTCATAAGCAAATTCTTCCTGATTGCGCGGGCCGCAATGCGGGCATGGGATCAACAGCATCGGACCCTCTATCGGCTTTGCGGCATCGGGCCAGAGCCCACTTCGTCAATCGTGCGTCCTTCGGCAAACCGCGCGAGATCGAACGGCGCGGCAACGGGATGGCTTTTCCCGGTCGCGAGCAAGTGCGCGTAAAGCCGTCCCGAACCAGGTGTGGCCTTGAATCCGCCATAGCACCAGCCGCCGTTGAGGTAGAGCCCGTCAAGCGGGGTTTCGCCGATAATCGGCGACCCGTCAAAGCTCATGTCGGTCACCCCGGCCCACGTGCGCACCATCCGCAGCCGCGACAAGGCCGGCGCCAGCGCGATGGATTGCGCGATCGAATCTTCCAGTCGCAGCGGTGCGCCACGCTGGGCGTAGCTGGGGAAAAAATCAGGATCGCCACCACCGACCATTCCGCCCTTGTCGCTTTGCGAAAAATAGCAGTGCAGTGTTTGCGACATGACGACGGTGTCGATCATCGGCTTGACCGGTTCAGTCACCCAGGCCTGAAGGGTGTGGCTTTCGATCGGCAATCGGATGCCCGCCAGCCCGGCGACATGGCCGCTGTTGCCGGCAACGCAGATGCCGGTGCGGCCGCCGGCGATATCCCCGCGGGACGTGCGCACCCCCGTAACCCGGTCGCCCTCGCGCAAAAACCCGGTGACTTCGCAATTTTCGATGATGTCGACACCCAGCATGTCAGCCGCCCGAGCAAAGCCCCAGGCCACGGCATCGTGACGCGCGGTGCCCCCGCGTCGTTGCATCAGTCCGCCATCGATCGGCCAGCGTGCGTCGCGGCTCATGTCAAGCAGCGGGATCAGCTTGGCCACGGCATCCCGGTCCATCAATTCGGCATCGATGCCCATCGCCATCAGCGCGTCGCCGCGTTCAGCCAACCGCACCATGTCTGCATCGCTGTGTCCCAGAAACAGCGCACCGCGCGGGGAAAACATCACGTTGTAGTTCAGATCGTCGGACAATCCGTGCCACAGCTTCAGCGAGTAATCGAGCAAGCGCTGCAATTGTGGCTGGCGATAATTCGACCGGACAATGGTCGTGTTGCGCCCGGTGTTGCCACCGCCGATCCAACCCTTTTCGACCACAGCCACACGCCGCACACACACTTTTATTCAGTTTTTCTTGGCAAAAAATATCAACTTTTAAATGTTTCAAGAAATTTTGTAGGTGCCGCGCACAAT
>CAIPWG010000209.1 GCA_903868655.1 uncultured Sphingomonadales bacterium | reverse complement strand
TTTTATCAAACAGATCCGACTGTTCATTAAAATGAAGTCGCTAGCAAGGCGACAACGCCGCTCTGAAAAAGTGATCCAGGTTTTTGTCTGAGTCAGCCCGCCCTGTCCGCAGAATTGAATATCATGGGGAGGCTGAACATGCCGGCACGCGAAAATCCGGTTGCACAATGCTGGCCGGCCCTGCAACCTGAACGCCTGATGGCCGCGGCTTCGCAGCCATTTGGGAAATGCCAGAAACGTTAATGCTGGCATTATAACGAAAGACCGCCGATGCGCCTGACCGCCTGTGTTCCTCTGTTGGCCCTCTCGTTGATCGCCGCGGCACCTCCTGGCGAAGGCAAGCCCGATCGCAAGGCCGAAGCACCAAAGGATCACAAGGAGGCACTCGAAGCCGATGCCAACGCCGCCTGGGCGCGCCCTCCGGTCGACGAGGCCGCAGCGATCAGCCATGGTGCGGTCACCGTGCGCGGGCAACGGATCGCCTACACCGCCACCGCTGGCACGCTGACAATCCGAAACGACGATGCCAAGCCGATCGCCAGCATGTTCTATACCGCATATACTAAGGACGGTGGCGGAAACCGGCCGGTCACGTTCTTCTACAATGGAGGGCCCGGTTCGGCGACGATTTACCTGCACATGGGCAGCTTTGCCCCCGTCCGTGTCGCGACATCCGATCCGACTTACGTTGCTCCATCGGATTATGCGCTGCGCCCCAACGCCGATTCGCTCATCGACAAAAGCGATCTGGTGTTCATCGACGCAGTCGGCGCGGGCTGGTCACGGCCCTTGGGCGACAAGACAGGCAAGGATTTCTGGGGTGTTGACCCAGACGCCGACGTTTTTGCGCGGGGCATCATGCGCTATGTCACCAAGAACAATCGTTGGACCAGCCCCAAAGTCGTGTTCGGCGAAAGCTATGGCACTTTGCGCAATGGCGCGGTCGGCGCGTTGCTCGAACAGCGCGGCATGAGCCCGAGCGGGATCGTGTTTCTCTCCTCGATCCTCAATTACGGCGTGCGGCAGCCTGGTTACGATCAGAACACGATGGTGTTGTTCCCGACGTTCGCGGCGACTGCCTGGTACCATAACAAGCTTGCCAACCGCCCGGCGGATTTGCCCGCGTTCCTGTCTGAAGTCCGCGCCTTCGTGGCCGGGCCATATGCTTCGGCGCTCGCCAAGGGATCTGCAATCAGTCCCGAAGAGGCACGCGGGATCGCGCACCGGATGTCCGCCTACATCGGCTTGCCCGAGGATTTCATCTTGCGCGCCAACTTGCGCGTTAGCCTCAGTCATTTCATGACCGAAATCTTGCGCGACAAGGGGCTTTCGATTGGTCGGCTTGACACCCGTTACCTGCTGCCCGTCAACGATGCCAATGCAGCACAGCCCGATGACGATCCGGCCTCGACCGCAATTGCCGGCGCCTATATCGCGAGCTTCATGGACTATGCCGGTCAAACGCTCGGCTACCGCAGCGACATGCCGTACAAACCTTCGGCGCGTGACGAGGGATTCGACTGGGTATGGAAACACAAGGCACCGGGTGAGCGGGGGGCGCAGAACGATCCCAACACCGCGATTGATCTGGCGGCCACGATGCGGACGAATCCGGCGATGAAGGCGTTGTTCCTCAACGGCTATTTTGATTCAGCAACGCCGTTCTACGGAACCGAATTCGATGTCGCACATATGCTGCTGCCGCCGGCGTTGCAGAAGAACGTCAGCTTCAAATATTATCCCAGCGGACACATGATCTACCTGAACCCCGTTGAACTATCGCATATGCACGACGATCTGGCCGCGTGGTACGACAGCTTGGGCGCGCACTGATCAGGAATTCCGTAGCCGTTTCAAGATCATTCTTGGCGGTGGCGGCTGGGCAAATCCACTTGAATAATGGCATGCCCCAACCGCGCAGCAATCAACGAGAGCCTATGTCACTGGCACCGCTTGAATGGCTGATTTCAAACATTCCAGCCAGTTGGAATGTTTGAAATCGGCTTCCGGGCACCGGTAAAGCGCGCACCGGCTCTGGTTCAATCGAATTTGACCCGGGCAAAAAGCATAAGCGAGCCAGGGTTGGTCCCGTAACTTGCATTCAACGCCAAAGGCACGGTGTACTTGCTCACCAGTCCGCCGAGATCGAGCGCGAGGTGGGGTACTGTCTGGAGTGTTCGGAAATAGCCAACACTGAACTTCGATACATTGAAAATCTG
>CAIPWG010000208.1 GCA_903868655.1 uncultured Sphingomonadales bacterium | reverse complement strand
CGCCCCTAGGTGAGCCAGCCGCTTAGAGCCAGTCCTATTTGAAAGGCGGGTCGGACGGATCAGCAAACCCACGAATCGGCAACCATCAAGACCGCAGCAACAGCAAACATCGCTTGGTCCCAGCGCAAATTGTACTGGTGCAAACACGTATAGAGTGTACTTAGGCGCTGTAGTCGCGTCGCCGCTACGACATCGTTGCCTACCGTGGCCTCGATGCAACACAATTGACGTTCTCGCGCTTGCGAAGATATCACGAAAATTGTAGGGGACTGCCAACGACGTGGCAAAGTTACCTATCAAAGGGGAAATGATAATGCGGAAACTGTTCCTGGGCTTGGCCCTGGCAACAACCGCCATCGCTGCTCCCGCGTTTGCGCGGAGCGGGCAATGGTATGTTGAAGGCGAAGCTGGCCCGTCCATTCTCGAAACCGAGAACAAGTCGAGCGGTGCTGGCCAAGATGGCACACTCAGCCATAAAGTCGGTGGCGATTTCAATGGCGAGATCGGCTACGACTTCGGAATGTTCCGGCTTGAGGCTGAAACCGGCTACCGCACCAACCGCAATAAAGTGCTGACCGTAAACGGGACGAGCGACCATCCTGGTGGCAAGACTCGTGTTTGGGATGCAATGGTTAATGGCTTAGTTGACTTCGGGCCTGACAATGGTCTTCAAGGCTTCGTTGGAGGCGGCGTAGGCGTTGCTCGCGTTACCCAATACTTACCTGATCCAAATTATTACATCGACGGCTCCAAAAGCAAGCTTGCTTGGCAACTCGTCGCCGGCGTTCGTGCACCAATCTCGAACCATGTCGACGTGGGCTTGCGCTACTCTTACTTTAATGTTGATGGCTTAAACTATTACGGCCAAGGCCAGCTTTGGCAGGGAGACCGGATCCGGAGCAGCTATCGTCAGCATTCGCTGCTTGCGACCCTGACATACAACTTCGGTGGCGCGGAAGCGCCGGCACCGGCTCCGGCAGCACCGCCGCCGCCGCCGCCGCCGCCGCCGCCCCCTCCGCCTCCTCCTCCGCCGCCGCCGGCTCCAGTCTGCAACAAGGGCCCGTACATCGTGTTCTTCGATTGGGACAAGTCGGACATTACGCCTGAAGCGGCATCGATCCTCGACAACGCGATCACGGCTTATGGCAACTGCGCCAGCGTTCCGATCCAGCTCGATGGCTACACCGACCTTTCCGGCACGGTGAAGTACAACCTGGCTCTGTCGGCACGTCGTAACACGCAGGTTCAGGGTTACCTGACCGCGCACGGCATCCCGGCAGCGGAAATCGCCACCAAGGCCTGGGGCAAGACCAACCCGCGCGTTCCGACCGCCGACGGCGTTCGTGAACTGCAGAACCGTCGCGTGGAAATCACGTACGGCGCGCACGCTGGCATGTAATTGGGCCGCACCACGATTGCCGTTGGCAATCGTGGTGCCCCGCCAGACAAGAAAGGCCGGAGCGATCCGGCCTTTTTTTGTGCCTGAATTTGCTGATAACGTTCGGTTGCTTGCCTGAACGTGCAAAGCTGGGCATGGCGCCGACCGATGGGCAGCGCCCTTTGAGAACTGACGAGAAGGATTGGATATGGGCGACCTGACGATTGTGGCCATCACGAGCCCGCGTGACCGCAAGGATTTCGTTGATCTCGCCTATCGTCTCAACGCTGCGGATCCGAACTGGGTGCCGCCGTTGCATATCGAAGCGATAGAACTGGTAAACCCCGCCAAGAACCCGTTTTTCGAACATGCCGACGTACAGTTCTTTCTCGCACGCCGCGATGGCCGAACCGTAGGCCGGATTTCGGCGCATATAGACCGGCTGGCTATCGCGATGGACCCCAGCCAGGGCATGGGGCCCGGCACCGGCAATTGGGGCCTGCTCGAAGCCGAAGACCAAACTGTTGCGCATGCGCTGATTGCACAGGCCGAGACCTGGCTGCGCCGCAAGGGAATGACCAGCGTGCTGGCGCCGATGTCGATGTCCGTGTGGGAAGAACCCGGCCAATTGACCAAGGGTTTCGATCATCCGCCAACGGTGATGATGGGGCACCAGCCAGAACGGTATAACGACTATATTCTGGCATTGGGCGATTATACCCCGGCCAAGCAATTGCTCACGTTTGAACTCGATATCACCAAAGACTTCCCGCCGCTGATCCAGCGGATCGTGCAGTCGGGCGAGAAAAACCCGCGGATACGCATCCGCAATGTCGACAAGTCCCGGTTCGATGTCGAAGCACGGCTGATCCTGGACATCCTGAACGATGCCTGGTCAGACAATTGGGGCTTTGTTCCCTTCACCGAAACCGAAATCAAATATGCTGGCAAGAAGTTCAAGCCGATCGTCCACAATGATTTGATCATGGTTGCCGAATATGATGGCGAGCCGGTGGCGTTCATGATGACCTTGCCCGACCTGAACGAGGCCATTCATCCGATGGGTGGCAAATTGTTCCCGTTCAATTTCATAAAGCTGCTGGCCTGGCTGCGTAAGCCCCGCGTGCGCACGATGCGCGTACCCCTGATGGGCGTGCGGAAAAAACTGCAATCATCGCGTCTTGCCAGCCAGCTCGCGTTTATGATGATCGAATATATTCGCCGCAACGCCATTACCCGCTATGGCGCCAGCCGCGGCGAAATCGGCTGGATTCTTGAAGACAATCAGGGAATGGTCGCCATCGCCGATGCGATCGATAGTCAGGTCAACAAAGAATACACGATCTACCAAAAGACGCTTTGAGGCAGGCGAACAGGGGGCTTTCGCCCCCTTACTTTTCCTTGGTTGCCAGGTGCCGCCAAGCAATCCCCAATGAAATCAATGCAAAGGGGATCACCGCGGTGATCGTAACCATACCGGCCCACAATGAATGGGTCGCCAATGAAATACGTCCGGCCGCATAAGGCCCCAACGATAGCCCAAGCATCGACGCGCCCAAAAAGAATGACGCGCTCGCGGTTGCACGCAGATGGGGAGGCACGACATTGACCACCGTTCCGGCCGAACTGCCCAACGTTGCACTGAGCAGGAACCACAGCGGAAAAACCCCGCAATAAAACAAGGTGAGCGAATGCGTGGTCATGATCAGTGCTTCGGGAATGATGGCCAGAACCAGCATCGCCATGATTACCAACACCCGACGGGCGTGATGCGTACCGCCCGATAGCCAATCGCCCAACCAACCCCCGGCCACTGTTCCCAGCGCGCCGCCTGCGGCCGCACCGCCGCCAACAAACAGCGCGACTTGAGCGGGCGAAGCGTGAAACGTTTCCATGGCATAGAGCGGCCCGAATGCACTGGCCGAATACGCCAAAGCACACGTCAACCCATACCCGACATTCACACCGACCAGTGCCGGATTGCCCCAGATTTGCCCGAACGCTGCCGGATCTTCGTGACGCATCGATTGGGCCCACGAAATCACCGCGTAGACGCCGGTTCCCAACACGATCCATTGCACGGGATCACCGAGCAGGCGCGCCAATCCGAAACCGACCAGTGCAACCGTCACCAGCGCCAAAAGGTTCGACCGCAAGCCCGACATGCCGCGCCGAGCCGCAGCCAGCAGTGTAAAGGGCGGCACGATAGCGAAAACATCGCGGCCAAACGCGGCAAACGCCTCGGCAGGCGCCGGGTCGGCAGTGATCGCGGTGGTTTCGAAGCGCCCCCGGCGCGGTTCACGCAGCGACACCACCCACAGCGCCATAACAAGCCCGGGCAAACCCAGCCCCAGAAATGCCGCCTGCCATCCTGCCAATCCCAGCGGGCGCGCGCCCGCCACAAAGCTGGTATCCCACGCATGGGCCAATCCCGTGCCGATCGACAAAGCCAGCCCGCCGCCCAGATAAATACCCGAGGTAAAGATCGCGATGACGGTGGCGCGCCTGCGGGCCGGGAACAAATCGGACAGCAGCGAGAAACCGCAAGGTCCCGCCGTGGCTTCGCCAACACCGACACCGATGCGCGCCAGACCCAGTTGGGTGAAATTACCGGCCAGCCCGGAAAATGCCGTCATGGTCGACCATGTTGCCAACCCTAATGCAAGCAAGCGGGTGCGCGACCAACGATCGGCCAGTTTGCCCAACGGAATGCCGAATACCGAATAAAACACCCCGAACGCGGTGCCATACAGAAAACCGAATTGCGCGTCGGTAATACCCAGATCGTGCTTGATGTTGGGCGCCAGGATCGTCAACAATTGCCGATCAATGAAGTTGAGCACATAGACCAGCACCAGAACGACCAATGCATACCATGCATAGCCTATCCCCGGTCCAGTCGCTGCACCATCGCCAACGTCATCCGTCAGCGTGTCTTTCGGCGTAACGTGTTCCATCCTCGATCCCCGCTTCGGCAAACCCTGCACGGCGCAACCGGCAGCTGTCGCACAAACCGCAGGCCTGACCATTGGGCAGAGGATCGTAACACGACCAGCTTTCCGCAGGCTCCAGCCCCAACCGCACCGCTTCTCGGGCAATGTCGGCCTTTTTCAAATATTGCAGTGGCGCATGGATTTTCACCGTGCCGCCTTGATCCCCGACCGCTGTTGCCACACGGGCCAGCGATTCAAAACCAGTGATGAATTCGGGGCGACAATCGGGATAGCCCGAATAGTCGAGCGCATTGACCCCGATAAAAATTGC
The DNA here is from genome assembly GCA_903868655.1 of uncultured Sphingomonadales bacterium. Taxonomy (GTDB): domain Bacteria; phylum Pseudomonadota; class Alphaproteobacteria; order Sphingomonadales; family Sphingomonadaceae; genus Novosphingobium. Next base: position 5,202 of record CAIPWG010000208.1, on the reverse strand, counting down.
ACCTGATCCCGCTGCTTCGGCCCAGGCCAATGCCAGCGACAAAAACACCAGATTGCGCGCAGGCACATATGTGACCGGTATATCCGGCCCGATCCCATCTTTCGGCACGGCAATGTCATCGGTCAACGCCGATCCGCCAAAGGCGCGCAAATCAAGCGGCAAGACAATATGGCGTTCAATACCCAGACGCGCGGCCACTGTCCGCGCGGCATCCAACTCGATCCGATGCCGCTGGTTGTAATCAAAGGTGAGCGCCAGAACGGTAAATCCCTGCTCTTGCGCCAGTGCCGCGCAGACCATCGAATCAAGTCCGCCGGACAAAAGAACCACTGCAAGCGGCCGATCAGAGTGCGTCATGCGTCTTGGCTAGCCGCACCAGGAACCTTTGGCAATCGTGTCAGGGAACGATGTCATCGAACACGATATCAAACGCGCGCGAGCAGAAAGCGCAATCGACAACAATCGCGCCGCGTTCATCGGCCATGTCACGCCGCTCGGGCTCACCAAACCGCGACAGCACCTGCCGATAATAGTCGCTGCTGCAACGACAGCCTCGGACCAACACGGGGCCGCGATCCGCACGGACCTCGCGCTCTTCATGAAACAGACGCCAAATCAGCTGTTCAAGCGTCAACGCCGGATCGAGCAATTCGTCGCGCCGCACCGATCCACCCATGATCGCAAGATGCTCCCACTCGGGATGGTCAAGCCGGACATGCAGACGTTCACGGCCCTCCTCACCTTCGGGCAGGTGCTGGATCAACAGGCCGGCTGCGACAGCTTGCGGTCCGCTGCAATCCACCGCCACACGGATCAGCGTGGGCACTTGTTCGGACTGAAAGAAGTAGTTTTCGCAAGCCGCAGCCAGTGTTTCGCCTTCAAGCGGAACGATGCCCTGGTATCGCTGACCACTGGTAGCGAGATCAAAGGTGACCGCCAGAAAGCCATCGCCAAACAGCGCGTGAAGCGACGGATTGGGCCCGAGTTCATCCAGCCGCGCACGATCATGGCGAACATAGCCGCGCAATTCACCCGCGCGGTAATCGCATACCAGCAGATCGATCACACCTTCGCTATTTTGCGCCTGCAAAGTCAGCTGACCATCGTCATCCTTGAGCAACGATCCCAGCAGTGCGGCAAGCACCAGTGCCTCTGCCAGCACATTGCGCAGCGACACCGGATAGGCATGTGCCCCCAGCACAGTATCGAGCACCGGGCCAAGCCGGACCACGCGGCCCCGCGCATCGCGATGCGGCACTGTAAACATGACGGTCTGGTCGAACCCGGTTTCGTTGTCCGGGCTCATCCGATCTGTCCAAAAACCCAGCGCAAAATGGCCTTTTGCGCGTGAATGCGGTTCTCTGCCTCGTCCCACACAACGGATGCCGGCCCGTCGATAACGGCATCGGTCACTTCTTCGCCACGGTGCGCGGGCAAGCAATGCAGAAACAGCGCATCGGCGCGTGCATGCGCCATAAGCGCAGAGTTCACTTGATAAGGCGCCATCGCGGCGAGTTTTTCCTCTGCATGCGCCTGCCCCATCGACACCCAGGTATCGGTAACCACCACATCGGCGCCGGCGATCGCGGCCACTGGGTCGCGCTCGATCGTCACCCGTGCACCAAGCGAACGCGCGCGCGCGATAAATGCCGGATCGCTGTCATATCCTGCAGGTACGCCGATTCGCAGATTAAAACCGGTCAGCCCGGCGGCTTCGACAATCGAATTGAGGACATTGTTGCCATCACCGAGCCAGGCCCATTCGAGCCCAGCGAGCGGTTTGCCATGTTCGATCACGGTTTCAAGATCGGCAGCGATCTGGCACGGGTGTGACAGATCGGTCAAACCGTTGATCACCGGCACGCTGGCATAATGCGCCAGCTCCTCGACTTTGGCATGGTCGTCTGTGCGCAACATGATCGCATCGGCCATACGGCTGAGCACGCGCGCAGTATCGGCGATCGTTTCGCCACGCCCAAGCTGGGTCGAACCGGCCTCAAGGATAACCGCGCTGCCGCCCAATTGCCGCATGGCCACATCGAAAGACACGCGCGTGCGGGTCGAATTCTTTTCAAACACCATTGCCAGCACACGCCCTGCCAAAGGGGCATCGGCATCAACCTGACCTTTGGGCATGCCGGCGCGCGCAGCTTTGCGCACAACCGCGTCGTTCAGAATGGCCGCAAGCGCTTCAGACCCGGCATCGGACAAATTAAGAAAATTCCGCGTCATGAAGAAGCTACCTTGGCTGCATAGCTGGCCGTACCAGCTGACAGCTTGTCCATGAATTCATCGATATGACTGTCGTCGATCACCAGCGGCGGCAGAACACGCATCGTCATGTCACCCGCTGCCACCGCCAGCAAATGATGATTGTCCCGCAAATGCGCCACGAACGGACGCGGTTCGATGCGCATTTTCAGCCCCAGCATCAGGCCTTTGCCACGCACCAGTTCGAACATGTCGGGATAGTTGCCAATAAATTGTTCAAGCCGGGCGCGCAGCCGCGCCCCGGTGGCACGCACCGTGGCCAGGAATTCGTCGTTGGCTACAACGTCGAGCACTGCCCCTGCTGCTGCCAGCGCCAGCGGGTTGCCGCCATACGTACTGCCATGTGTGCCGAAAACCATACCGCGCGCCGCCGTTTCAGTAGCAAGGCAGGCGCCCAGCGGAAAACCACCGCCCAGCCCTTTGGCCGTCGCCAGAATATCCGGGACCACGCCGTATTGTTCATAAGCGTAGAATGTGCCCGTGCGCGCCACGCCACATTGCACTTCATCAAAGATCAGCATCAGGCCATGCTTGTCGGCCAGCGCACGCAAACCCTTGATGAAATCGTCTGATCCATCGCGGATCCCGCCTTCACCCTGGATGGGCTCCACCAGAAAACCGGCGGTGTGCGGGCCGATCAACGCCTCGGCAGCAGCCAGATCGTCAAAGGGCGCGTATTTGAAGCCCGGCAGCAGCGGCATGAAGCCCTTGTGCATCTTTTCCTGATCCGACGCGCTGATCGTGGCCATTGTCCGCCCGTGAAACGCGTTATTGAACGTGATCAGTTCAAACCGGTCGGTGTTCCCGGCGTGCTGGTGATAAGCGCGCGCAGTCTTGATCGCACACTCCACCGCTTCGGCGCCCGAATTGGTGAAGAATACGGTATCGGCAAAGGTCAGATCGACCAGCCGTTGCGCTACTTCCTCGCCCTGCGGGCTGCCATACAGGTTGGACACGTGCATCAGGGTCGCCGCCTGGCGCTGGATCGCCCCGATCAGATGATCGTTCGAATGCCCGAGCAAGTTGACCGCAATGCCACTGGCGAAATCGAGATAGCGCGTGCCATCCTCGGTGATCAGATGGCAATGTTCGCCGCGCACCGGACGGACGCCGCACCGGGGGTATACGGGCATCAGCGGGGTGATCGTCATGGGTCTTGGCTCCTCGAAACAGATCGGAATTGAGAAATTGCGAGCAATGAAACGACAAATGGCGGCCCTGCGAAGGGCCGCCATTTGCACGCGTATGATATCTTGCTGGCATCCAGTCAATCGACGGGATGGGCAAGCAGATCGGTTGGGTCAGCCCTGCCGCGGCACCAGGTTGACAGCCGAATGCTTGCCTCGTCGATCAACTTCGAGGTCGAATTCAAGCCGGTCACCCTCGTTCAGCTCGCGCATTCCCGAACGCTCGACTGCACTGATGTGCACGAACGCATCGGGCTGCCCGTCGTCGCGGGTAATGAAGCCGAAGCCCTTCATGGCGTTGAAGAACTTGACTGTGCCAGTGGCTTTTTCACCTGTCAGCTGACGCTGCGGTGCAGCCGCTTTGGCTGGTGCTGCAATCACGTCACCAAGCACCTGCAGATCGGCCGCAGAGACCTTTCCGCCGCGATCGACGAGGTTGAATTCCAGCTGCTGTCCTTCGGCCAGGCCTTCCAAGCCAGCGCGTTCGACTGCGCTGATGTGTACGAACACATCTTCGCCACCGTCTTCACGCTGGATGAAGCCAAAACCTTTTTGAGCGTTGAAAAACTTCACCACGCCCTTGCCGGTGCCGACCACTTGAGCAGGCATCCCGCCACCGCCGCCGCCAGCGCCGCCACGGGGACCGCCGAAGCCGCCACCACCGCCGCCGCCGCGCGGGCCGCCGAAGCCGCCGCGATCACCGCCGCCGAAACCGCCACGATCGCCGCCGCCGAAGCCGCCACGATCACCGCCGCCGAAACCACCGCGATCACCACCACCGAAGCCGCCACGACCACCGCCGCCGAAACCACCGTAGGGATCGAAATTGTCTTCGCCGAAACCGTCGCGCTTGTCGCGTCCGCGACGCCGCCCTCTATCAAAACCCATAGAAATCAATAAACCTTGTTTCCGCTCCAACGTTCCTCGCCACCGCAAGCCGGACGCGGGAGCCGGCGGCACGACACGGAAACTTCACCAGTCAATACGTCTGGCTTAGTCCATTGCAATAACGCTGTACCTGACAATTTCCTGAATCGCGAATGGAATCGTCATCGCATAAGGTTTGATGAACAAAGTGTGACATCCTTGCCTACGCGTCAGGCGTTGCGCGAATCTTTGCGAACGGTTCCCTTTGACGCACGAAACCGCTATTCGGCGCCTCGTGCAGCGCACCGTTGTTACCTCAGCAAGAGCATTACCCCCATGTTTCGCACGATCAACGACCGTATGCTTGTCAGCCCGCAGATCGATATTGCCGATATTACCGCGGCAAAGGAACAGGGCGTAGCGCTTATTGTCAACAACCGGCCCGAAGGCGAATCAGAGGACCAGATCCCGGGTGAGGCTATCGCGGCCGCCGCTGCGCAAGCCGGTATCGGTTATATAGCGATACCCATCACGCATGCCGGTTTTTCGATCAATCAAGTCGAGGCTCTTGACGAGGCGCTCAAATCGGCCGGCGACGCACCGGTCCTGGCCTATTGCCGATCGGGCACGCGTTCGGCTCTGCTATGGGCCTTGACGATGGCACGCAGCGGTATGGCGCCGTCAGACATCGCGGCTCAGGCGGCCGACGCCGGGTACGACGTTTCACCGCTCCATGCCCAGATCGATATGCTCGCCACATCCGCGAGGCACGGCAGCGGCGCATGAGCGGCAAACTGGTTGAAGCAATTGTTGCACTTGCCGCACGACCGGATATTGGCCCGGCCCTGCTGATCGGTGCCAAAACCTTGGCATCACT
>CAIPWG010000207.1 GCA_903868655.1 uncultured Sphingomonadales bacterium | reverse complement strand
CCCATTGAGCAACGTGCGCATGGCCAGATCGACCTGGTCAAATTCGCTCCCACCCGACCAAAAGGCATCGATGCGGTGTGTCGCATTCGGATAGAACAGATAGGCAAGCAGCACGACCAGGGGGCCCCCGCCAATCACGGTCAGAATTTTTCGGCTCGACAGGCCCGATAAACATACCAGCACGAACCAGACCCCGAGATAGAGCACTGCCGAACCAAAATCGGGCTGTGCCATCAACAGGCCAAACACGAACACGATCAACCCAAGCGATAGCGCCATGACCGGTATGCGCGGATCGCGTACGCGCCAGGACAATATCCACGCCAGCGCGATGGCAAAGCCGGGTTTCAGAAATTCGGATGGTTGCAGGCTGAACCCCAGATTGAGCCATCGCCGCGCCCCTTTGACCTCGGACCCGACCAAGGGCACCAATACGAGCCCGATGATCATCGCTGCTGCCAGCAGGATCGCCATGCGTCGCGCAGTCTCTTTGGGCAAAATAGAGGCGATAAACATCACCAACATCCCGAAACTCAGCCAGCGCAAATGCAACCAGAAGAAATGCAGGTCGCCCACTGCCTTTTGCTGCGTCGACAGCCGATGCGCGCTGGCTGGCGAAGCCGCTGCCACCGCAATCGCGCCAATCACGACCAGCAGCATCACCAGCGCCAGCAGCACCCGGTCAATCTCGCGCCACCAGATCACCAGTTCGCTGCGTCGGCTGCGGCGATAACGGTTGGCCCGGCCCACCACCCGTACGCCGCCGTCGCGGGTCGGGGTCGGCACGGCGCGGCTGATCGTGTCGGGAACGCTGGCCATCAGGCTCCACCCGCTGTGACTGTGCCGCGATCGCCCAGCAACGACAGCACTATGTTGCGAAAGGCATCGCCGCGGGCTTCGAAATCGCGGAACTGGTCAAAACTGGCGCAGGCCGGTGACAGCATCACCACATCGCCCGGCTGCGCCGCTGCAATCGCCTGACGCACGGCATCACACAACATTTCGCTGCGCGTAACCGGCATCACCGGCGACAGGATTTCGGCAAATCGCGCGCCGGCCTCACCAATGGTGTACGCGGCTACGACATGATCAAAGGCACTGGCGCATTCATCCAGATTGTCCGATTTGGGCAGCCCCCCGCAAATCCAGTGAATGCGCGGATAGGCCGCGAGTGCGGGCGCGGTTGAGGCGGCATTGGTCGCCTTGCTGTCGTTGATGAACAGCACACCGTCGGCTTGCGCCACGCGCTCCATGCGATGCGGCAATCCGCCAAACCTGGCGAGCGCAGGGCGCCACACGGCTTCGTCAATGCCCAGCGCTTCGACAATGGCAATAGCGATGGCGGCGTTTTCACGATTGTGTGGCCCCTGCAACGCGGGCCAATCGTTCTGCCCTGCCAGCGCGGCAGGATCAGGAATACGCACCAGTCCGGTCAGCCTTTGCGTCGCAACAGCGGCGGCAATCGCGGTGGTGTGCGGATCGCTTTGGCCGAACACCGCGTGCTGACCGGCATGTTGCAGGGCGAACAGCCGCTGTTTGGCCGCCGCATAACCGGCAAAGCCATCATAGCGGTCCAGGTGATCGGGGCTGAGATTGATCAGCGCCGCCACATCGCAGGCCAGCGACCGGGTCAGATCGATCTGATAGCTCGACAGTTCCAGCACATAGACGCCACCTGCCGGCAGCGCGGCTTCACCCAGCACCGGAAGGCCGATATTCCCGCCCAATTGCGCCGGATATCCCGCCGCGAGGCAAATATGGTGAACCAGCGCGGTGGTGGTTGATTTGCCATTGGTCCCGGTAATCCCCACCACGCGATGCGGCGGCAAATCAGCCCGGATTTGTGCAAACAGTTCGATATCACCGATCAAGGGTACGCCAAACGACGCGGCATGGGCCGCAATCGGATGACGATTCAGCGGCACGCCGGGCGACACCACCACACCGGCAAATCCTGTGAGATCGAGCGTAAGCGGATCGATGACTGTCGCACGATCGGCAAATGGCGCGCGCGCTTCTTCGCGGCTGTCCCACACGGTCACTTCAGCGCCGCCCGCCAGCAGGCTTTCGACACTGGCAAGCCCCGATCGGGCCAGACCCAGCACCGCAAAGCGTTGGCCGGCAAAGCGTGGCGAAGTGATCATGCGCTGTTCACCGTACTTTCAGCGTCGCAAGACCGAGCAGCGCGAGCACGATCGAAACAATCCAGAACCGGATCACTACCGTGGATTCCTGCCAGCCCAGCTGTTCGAAATGGTGATGGATCGGCGCCATGCGGAACACCCGCTTGCCGGTGCGCTTGTAAACGAACACTTGCACGATGACAGAAACCGCCTCCATCACGAACAGGCCACCGACAATCGCGAGCACGATTTCGTGATGCACCGACACCGCGATCACGCCCAGCGTACCGCCCAGGGCAAGACTGCCGGTATCGCCCATGAACACCGCCGCAGGCGGCGCGTTGAACCACAAAAAGGCCAGCCCCGCGCCCATCACCGCTGCACAGAAAATGGCAAGCTCTCCCGCCTTTGGCACGTGGGGAATGCCCAGATAGTGCTCATAGTCGGCTCGGCCCGCCAGATACGCGATGATCGCGAAAGTGCCCGCCGCGATAATCACCGGCATGATCGCCAACCCGTCAAGCCCATCGGTCAGGTTTACGGCATTGCCGGCACCGACAATGACGAAAGCGGCAAACAGATAATAAAACGGCCCCATCGGGATGTAGAGATTGCTGAATACCGGCAGGTAAAGGTTGGTTTCCCCGGTTACCAGCCAGACAGCGAGCCCAGCCACGACAAATTCGCCCAGCAGGCGCAGCTTTGCGGGCACACCTTTGTGTGCGTACTTGGTGACTTTGTCATAATCGTCGAGAAACCCGATCAAGCCAAAGCCCAGCGTTACCACCAGGCAGGCCCAGACATAACGGCTGCCCAAATCCATCCACAACAGCAGAGCGATCGCCAGCGCGATGACGATCATCAGCCCGCCCATCGTCGGGGT
>CAIPWG010000206.1 GCA_903868655.1 uncultured Sphingomonadales bacterium | reverse complement strand
TTGCGGATTTGACCCACTGAACGCGCGGTGGTTGTGCGTTCAACAAGGAACAGGCGGACTCCCGGGCCAAAGCCAGGGGAGGACGCTATGGGGTTTGACCATCGGATCTCTGTGTCGAACGGAAAAAAATACTCGCAAACCCCGGTATTCTGCCTATTTACAGCCAATGACCCCCGAACGCCTCGATCGCTTTGCCCGCCATATCGTGCTGCCCGAACTGGGCGGCATCGGGCAAATGCGGCTTGCGCAGGCGCATGTCGTGCTCGTCGGCATGGGCGGAATCGGCAATCCGGCGCTGCAATATCTGGCAGGGGCGGGGATCGGTCGGTTGACGCTGATCGATGATGATGTCGTCGAAACATCGAATTTGCAGCGTCAGACGCTGTTTACCCCCGTCGACATCGGGCAGCCCAAAGTGACGGTGGCGGCGCAGTGGGCGGCCCGGTTTGATCCCGAGCTGGCGATCGCGGCGCATCAGACACGCATCGGTGCTGACAATGCGGTCGCGCTTTTGGCAGGTGCGGATGTTGTGCTCGACGGCACTGACACATTTGCCACCCGGCTGGCCGTTGCCGATGCCTGTGTTGCGCTGGGCCTACCACTCACAAGCGCGGCAGTGGGGCGTTTTCAGGGGCAAGTCGCCAATTTCGCCGGGCATTTGCCCGATCAGCCCTGTTACCGGTGTTTTGTCGGTGATGCGTTCGATGCCACCGATTGCGATACCTGCGCCGATCTTGGCGTGTTGGGCGCGATGGTCGGCATGGTGGGTGCCTTTGCCGCCATGCAGGCGCTACGCGTCGTCACGGCGGGCGTATCCTCCCTGGGCGACCCGCAATGGGGGCATTTGCATGTGATCGACGGGTTGGCGCCATCGTTGCGTACGATGCGCATACCCAAAGACCCTGATTGTCACATCTGCCGGGTCTGACCCAGCAATCCGTCGACCCAGGCCGGCACCACCTCGCTCGCCGGGCCCAGCCGGGTCTCGTGGAACCACGCCGATCCCTGCGACCGTTCCAGATTGAGCTCCAGAGTCGTTGCACCAAGTTCCCGTGCCAGGCGGACGAACCCGGCCGCTGGATAGACCGCGCCGGAGGTGCCGATTGACACGAACACGTCTGCCACTGCCAACGCTTTCTGGATCGCCTCCATTTGATAGGGCACTTCGCCAAACCACACGATATCGGGGCGCAAGGTGCGCGCGCCACAAGCGGGACACGCGGGCCGGTCGATCAGCGTCCCGGTCCAGCGGACCCGCGCATCGCACGTGGTGCACCATGCGTTCAGATGTTCGCCATGCATGTGGATCACTGCTTGCGAACCACCGCGTTCGTGCAGATCGTCGACATTCTGGGTGATCACGGTCACCGCGCCGGGCCATTCTCGTTCCAGTCGTGCCAGTGCGTGGTGCGCCGCATTGGGCTGCTTGGTCTGGATGGCGGCGCGGCGCATGTCGTAGAAGCGCAGCACCAGTTGGGGATCGCGCGCAAAGGCTTCGGGTG
>CAIPWG010000205.1 GCA_903868655.1 uncultured Sphingomonadales bacterium | reverse complement strand
CGATCATCAGCATCGCCAACGGCCGTATTCTTGATGCGGAAACGCTTGCCCGGCCAAAGATCGCTGCCATCAATTATCACAATGGTCCGTTGCCCGCATATGCCGGCCGCTGGGCAACGCCATGGGCAATCCTGAACGGCGAACCCTTACACGGGATAACCTGGCACCTGATGGCGCCCGGCATTGATACTGGTGCAATTCTTGAGCAACGGCGTTTTGCCCTGACGACAGGCGAGACCACGGGGTCGCTCAATATGCGCTGCTCAGAAGCTGCCTTGGCCAGCTTTCCAGAGGTTTTGGCCAGGCTTGAGCGCGGCGCCCTGGCAGGCGCTCCTCAGGACTTCAGCAATCGAAGCTATTTCGGACGATCTGATACCGCACCGAACGGGGGCATGATTGACTGGCAATGGGATCAAACAAAAATCCTCCGCCTTGTGCGCGCCTGCGACTGGGGTTCATCTGCAAACAGCTTTGGCGAAGCGCGTGTCGCACTTCCTGATGGCAGTATCCAGGTGGTTCGTTCTGCAACATCAGCGAAAGCAGCGGGGGTGCCCGGGACCATCTTGAATGTTGATGGTTCGTCTTTGACGATTGCGTGCAGCGATGGTGCTGTGCGGCTGCAGCTTCGTGATTTCGAAATTCCGCCGCCGGGCATCGGGTCGGCCAAGGCAGAGGTGAATGTACTGGCCCAGCCAGATGCTTTGCCAACGGTTAGCCAAGCGATTACGGCACTTGCCACAGCAGGTCCACACATGCCGGCGATCCTGGGAGAGAGGTTGCCCGTTTCGCGCAAGGACCTTTTGGCGCGCGCCAATGGTTTCGCGGCAAAACTTCAGACCTTGGGTTTGCGCCGGGATGCCGGTGTCGGGCTGCTGCTGCCGATGGAGTCCGATTTCGTGGCTGGTGCGCTCGGGACTATGATGGCGGGCGGCGCCTATGTGCCGCTTAATCCATCGTCACCTCCGAAACGGCTGGCGTTCGAAATTGCCGAGGCTGGCGTTACGCATATCATCGGGGAACCGATTGACGGTCTCCGCCCGTCAGGCATTCCGGGCATTGTCTTTATCAGTCCAACCAGCATCGGGGATGCAGACCCGGTTCGGCTGCCCGAGATTGCGCCAGGACAATGCGCCTATAGGATATTCACATCGGGTTCGACCGGACGACCCAAGGCGGTGGAAATATCACACGCGTCCCTTGCAAACCTGGTGGCGCATTATCACGAGGCACTTTCGATGGGGCCGGGCGATCGTATGACGGCGCTCGCACATCCCACCTTCGATGCATCGGTCGGCGACATCTGGCCAATTCTTGCGGCTGGCGGTGTGTTGCTCATTCCGCCAAACGACATTCTGCTTGATCCAGCAGCATTGATCGGATGGTTGCGCGATGCATCCGCAACTTGCACGTTCGTTCCCACAGCCGTGGCGGAACGACTTTTTGGTATTGCCTGGCCAGAGCGCATGGAACTCAAGACGCTTTTGACAGGCGGCAGCGCACTCCACCATCGGCCGCCTCCGGGGCTTTCCTTCAAAGTTATCAACACGTACGGACCGACCGAGAATACTGTCGACAGTTTATGGGGATACGTGGGTCCGGCAGGGGGGCGACCGACAATTGGCAAGCCGATTCGGGGCGTGACCGCGCAGATTGTCGATGAAAATGGCAAGATCGTGCGAGCCGGCGATACCGGCGAGTTGGTCCTTGGCGGTGCCCAGCTTGCGCTGGGTTACCGGGGAAGGCCGGACCTGACCGAGGAAAAGTTTCCGATCCGCGAGGGTGAGCGCACCTATCGCACGGGCGACTTGGCCCGCATCGACTTGCACGGTGATTACGAATTCCGTGGTCGTGTCGATGATCAGGTACAAGTAATGGGCATCCGGGTTGAACCCGGTGAGATTGAGGCTGTGCTGAAAGCTGACCCCATGGTTGCTGATGCCATTTGCCTGCCCTTGCAGGTGGGGGAACAGATAACCGGGATTATCGCCCATGTGGCGCCGAGGCCAGGTGTCGAAGCGTCGGCGGCGCGTGTCGCTGACTTGCGCCAACGGTTGAAGGATCAGCTGCCAGCGGCCCTCGTTCCGCGCGAATTGCGGGTCCACGATGCCCTGCCCTATACAAGTGCCGGCAAAATAGATCGGCGAGCGCTGGTCGAGTTGGACATGGCCACCCGCACGCAAGCGGCAGGCTTTGTGGCTGAAACCGACCCTTTGCGCGCAATTTGGCAAGCCTGCCTGCCGGCCAGCACCGATGCGGGCGAAGACGAGAGCTTCTGGACCCTTGGCGGTGACTCGCTGGCCGCGATCGAGTTGCTGATGCGCCTGGAGAAAGAGGCGGGACTTCATCTGCCGGTCGGGGCGTTCCTGGCGGACCCATCGTTAGGTGGCATTCGCCGGGCGAAGGCACACGGAACGGCCCCTGATCCATCCGCACGTTTGCCGAACGACTGCAAACGACAGAGCAATATCGTAACTCTGCAACCCGAGGGTGAGGCAGCACCGCTCTATTTGATCCATGGATTTGGTGGTGGGCTTCTGACATTCCGCCATTTTGCGGAAGCCATCGGACCGCGCCGCGCCGTCTATGCACTGGAAGCAGCGCCCAAGGGTGATGACAATGCAAAGCCCCGCACGGTCTCGGAACTTGCATCACTTTATGCCGATCATATCATCGCGCATTCACGGGGCGGGCCGATCAATCTAATGGGGTACTCCATTGGTGGTTGGTATGCCCACGCCGTTGCGGCAGCGTTGCATGAGAAGGGGGCGACACTTGGACTTATCGCCATTCTCGACACCCGCATTGGACCGCTGATCGACCTGAAAGTTCGCTTGCGTCTTCTTCCGGGCGGCTTTGGCAGGCAGCTTGACCGCATTTTCAGGAAATTGAGGATTGTCGTGCGTTTCAGTGACGTGCGCACGCCGATCACTGGGGGCGTGAAATCAGCGCAACCTGGAAACGTGCTGCCGCGCTTTGATCCGTTCGTGGTGCTGTTGCGGAGCCATCGCCCGCCCCGATTGCCGGTGGCCGTTGATGTGTTCTCGCCGCGAAAAGAAAGCAACCGGATCGCGCCTTTGTGGAGGCACTACGCCATGGGAGGCGTGCACATTCACCCCTTGTTCGACAACCACCTCGATTTCCTCGAAGCAAGCCACGCGACAAAGTTGGCGGCTGCTATTGAAAAGGCTCTGATCCGCGTCGAGACTTAGCGCTGCCCGGGCCTTCGCTGCGAAAAAGTGTCGTATTCCCAAGAATGCTTGAGAACGCCCTCATCTGGTTCGGCATTTGTCCAAGCGCTTTACCGCCCTGTCACGCTCAGCACGGCAATCGTTTGGACTTCAATCGCAGTGCGGATCGCAATGGTATGATCAGGGGCAAACAGCGGTGAATGATTGACGGGCAGCGGTTTGCCTTGCGCTTTGTGGCGGTCAATCACCGTTTGCGGGGTGCCGCCGATCGAAAAATACACTGATCGGATGAGGCCAGCGCTGACATATTCGGAATAATCCTCGCTTGCAGTCCAGCCCGGGCCGGATTCGGGCACGAGCGTCACGCGCGACTGGCCCAGCGCATCGGTCAGGCGCGCCGCAGTGCTGGCGGCTATGGCGGGATCGTTGACCACCGGATTGGCGCTGAAACTGTGCCGGATGTCGGGTGCTGGTGCGTGCGCAATATCGGCAGCGGCCCGCGCGGTGCGTTCGACCCCTTCGTTCAATATCCGGCGCACATCGGGATCATACGACCGTAGCGTCAGCTGCAATTCGGCATGGTCAGAGATGATATTGGATACCGATCCGGCATGGAACGCGCCGACAGTCACGACGCCGAATTTCCACGGGTCCTTTTCGCGCGCAATCACGCTTTGCACGTCGGTCACGAAATGCGCGGCTTCAACAATGGGATCGATGCCTTTGTCGGGCATTGATCCATGCGCGCCAACGCCCTTGAACGTGATCAGGATTGTATCGACCGCTGAAGTCGTTGGCCCTTGCTTGACGTGAACGGTGCCGGCCAAGGCGTTGTCGACATGCGCCGCGAAACCGAAATCGGGTTTTGGAAACCGCGTGAACAGTCCGTCCGCCAGCATGGCCTTGGCGCCCGAGACTTCTTCCTCTGCGGGCTGCCCGACAAACACCAGCGTACCATGCCAGCGGTCTTTAAGCGCGACCAGCGCGGTGGCAGTGCCGAGCCATGCTGCCATATGATTGTCGTGGCCGCACGAATGCGCGACGAATGTCGTCGTGCCATCCTCGCGCGTGGCAGTGGCGCGGCTGGCATAGGCCAGGCCTGTGAGTTCTTCCATTGGCAGGGCGTCGAGTTCGGTGCGAACCATGACCACGGGCCCGTCGCCATTGTGCATGACCGCAACAACCCCGGTTTTGCCAACATGTTCGGTTACGGTGAAGCCCAGCTTGCGCATACGGGCTGCGAGCAGTGCACTGGTGCGAAGCTCGTGAAAGCCGAGTTCCGGATGACTATGCAGATCGATGTAGAGCGCGTCGAGATCGGCCTGGTTCTGATCAATCACTGCGTCGATCGCCAGTTTTTCGGACGCTGCTTCGGCCGCCGGGGTTGCAGTGGGCAGGGCGACCAATGCCGCAGCAGCGAGGAGAATTCTTGTGATCATTGCGGTCTTGGGCATGGCGCAATTTTCCGTCTGGTCAGCAGTGATGGTGTCCAGACCATGTGCACATGTTGGCAGGTGATCGTCAATGGAGCACGCCGGTCACCGCCCCGCGATTACCAACTCGGCTGCTGGCGCCGGATCTGGTTTGCAATTTCGAACAGTTGCGGCCAGCCGATCAACCGTTCAGTGCTCGGCATAAGGCTGCAGCATCGCCTTGAGCGGAAGGCGCGCCGCCATCTTGACTGCCAGCAAGACCGTGCCGCTGATCTTGCGCTGCACAAACAGCGCTTCGGCTGGTGGAATATGCCAGCTGTCACGGTCGGCAGCGATCGATGGTACTTCGGTGCGGATGCGTTCGACAAAGCTGCGATCGGCAAAATCAAAATCGTCGATGCGTTGGATCTGTTCAAGAATGATCGCGATGATCCGGTCGAGGGCATCTCCGTGTCGGGCAAACTGTGTCTCCGACAAGAAACCGACACGGATCAATGCCTGGCGCACAGCAGCAGCTTCGCCGCGAAATCCTGCGCCCAGCAAAGCGGCATATTCGTGCGACACTTGCGGATCGACGCTGCGCGCTGCGCCAAAATCAAGCACGACAATTTGCCCGGTCGCCTCAAGCCACCGGAAATTGGCGAAATTGGGGTCGGTCTGCATAAACCCGAATTCAAACAGTTCGCGCAAGACCAGCCCAAGCATGGCCTGCATGGCTGCGTTGCGTATCTCGGGCGATGCTGTTTCCAGGGTTTCGATCGGGCGGGCCGCAATGAAATCCATGGCGAGCACATCTTTGCCGGTGAATTCCATCACCGGGCGGGGCACGACAAAGTGCGGGTCGTTTGCCAGCAGGTCGGCGTAACGCGTCATCATCGCGGCTTCGCGATCGTAATCGGCTTCTTCGTGCAACTGCCGCTTGGCTTCGGCCAGCAACGGCGCGACATCCAGGCTGGCGGGCAACAGGCCCGACACTTTGAGCAGTGTCGCCACATTGTCGACGTCGGAATCGATGCTTTGCGCTACGCCGGGATATTGGACCTTGATTGCCAGAACTCGCCCATCAGGCAGTTCGGCGCGGTGGACTTGTCCGATCGAGGCGGCGGCTACCGGGCGTGCGTCAAATCGGCGAAACCGTTTGCGCCAACCGGCGCCCCACGATGCCGCGAGCACTTTTTCGAGCTGTGCGGGCGGCATGATATGCGCGGAATCGCGCAATCGCGCCAATATCTGCGTCAATTCGGGCGGCAGCATGTCGCCCGCATCCAGCGATATCATCTGGCCCAGCTTCATCGCCGCGCCGCGCAACCGCGACAATTGTTCGGTAACGCGGGTGGCATTGGCCGGGGTCAGCAACAAATCCGCCATACGCGGCCGTTCGCCTTGCGCCAGTCGCCGCGCACCTTCGGCGACGACCCCGCCTGCAACTCCGGCGGCCAGTTGGCCAAACGCGCCCAGGCGGGCAAAACGCCCGGCTGGGACCTTGCGTGCATCACCGGTCATCCTTGGGTCTTTCCAAAAGCCAGTCCGGCATAGGCCAGCAGCGCGGGAATATGTTCTTTCAAAGCGAAGAAGCCCCGTGTCGCTTTGGGCCAAGCGTGCATGTCCCACGCCCGCGTGTGTTCGGCAAGGGCAATCCCCGCGCGGCGCAAAGCCCCCCGCACGGCGATCAGGGGGTCGAGCCCGGGCCCTGTTGCAACGCGCCCGGTGACGACTTGCTGCGCTCCGCATTCGGTTGCCAGCGCTGCCAGTGCTTCCACCCCGGCGACGCGAAAGGCGGGCACGCCCCAGTGCGCGGCGGCACGCGCCAGCGCATCATCAAGCGCAATGGCATCGGCCCCTGCTGCATTGTCGATAATGGCGATCGCGCGAACGGCCAAGTCGTGCAGCGCAGTTTCGGTTTCGAGCGCACAATCTTCACGTGTGACCCACAGCAAAGTAGGTGTCTGCGGTGTTGGCGCCAGCGCTTCACGGAACGGCTGCGCTGCGGGCGGGGGTGGTTCGTCGGGTACGCGTGGCTGGGTTGCCAGCCCCGCCGGTGCAAAACGACCGCCGGTCATGCGGGCAATACGCTCGGCGTCGGCAAGATAAGTTTTGCCGCGTGTGTGCAAGCCTGCAACCCAGCGCCAGGACAGCGTGTTTGATGCGGCATCGGCGTCGATCAATGTATCCATGAAATGGCGCGCGCCGAGTTCCCAAGGCAGACCGAGCGTGAAAATCCAGATCGAGGCCACTTGCATCCGCGCCCAGTTGTGCAGGTAACCGGTAGCAGCCAATTCACCGATCCAGTGGTCAAAGCAGTCAATCCCGGTTTCGCCGCGAATGGCGGCCAGATGACGTGCCGCGAGAGTATCGTCCTGCGCCAGTCGGGCATCGATCCGGTCAAGCGCACCCAACAGACTGTGCCAGACGATTGGCCGTGATTCGAGCCAGCCCTTGAAGTAGCTGCGCCAGAACACTTCGCTGACGAAGGCCACGGCGCCATCTCCATGCGCGGCGAGCACGGGTGCAAGCACTTCGGCTTGGCTGATCGTGCGCCGTGCGAGCGCGGCGGAGAGGCGCGAAACCGCTTCATGATGACCTGCACCCCCGTCAAAGTTGCGCTTTGTGGCGTATTCTTGTCCTGCGCGCGGTACAAACTGCGCCAAGCGGGTGAGGGCTGCTCCCCGTGAAATCGGGTGATGATCGGACATCGAATGGCCCTTCGATAGAGAGGAGGACCCTTGCAGAATTGCGCAAAGCGGATCGACAGTGTTGCGGCGGGTGCATCGCGGGGTAGCAACCGGCAACCTGCCTGAAGGG
>CAIPWG010000204.1 GCA_903868655.1 uncultured Sphingomonadales bacterium | reverse complement strand
ATTCAACCAATTTTCGAAGACAGCGAAAGTTTCGACCGCAGCACTGACCACGTTCTCGCGGACGCCGGAATCAGGCCCGATCGCCGCAAGCCGGTCCAGATAGTCAAGCCAAGCCGAACCAGTGCCTGCGCCCCTGCCAGCGAAGAAGTGACGCGCATCGATCGAGTTCTTGCCCAGCAGTTCGGCGAGACCTCGAACCAATTGACGCCCACCCAGGGCGGAACCTTCAACGACGTAAAGCGCACCCAAACGACGCCCGGAACATGCGTAGCGCGGTATATCCTGGCACTGGCTGATGTCAGCGAACGCGGCAGCATCGAAGCCAAGGTCGACAAGGTCGCTTTCCAGCCATTGCGTTCGGATCGGATCTACGCCGACTGCGCACTCAAAAGGCAGATAAAAACCGTAGAGACGGATCAGCAATTCCCGATAGTCGGGGACGGTGATAGTCCCATCTTTGACGCGCGAGAATCCGGCATGCAAATGAAGCCGCTCATGGGGCGCGTGGGTTGCTCTGCGCAAAACGTCGCGACACGGCGTCAGGTCGACCGTGCTGCAACCCGTGGATAGGTCACCACCCCCAAATTCGCTCATATGGAGGCAATTGGGGAGATGCCTGCCGCCAGCGACACAGTCACATTTGGCGTCGGGATCAATTCTGGAGCGCACTTGCTGCAATTTGTCATAAGTTGCGCTCTTCCCAATTTTTTAGAAAAATCGATCGCAGACCAGATTTGGCAGACAGTCTGCACTGCGACTTATCGATGAATTTTGGCCATGCCGGCATTTAAGCAACGTTACACCTTTGTTGGCCAAGTGTCGGCAATGTATCAAGTGTACCTTTGATTAATAGACTGTTGTCAGCCTTCGGGAAAATAAACATTCCCCTCTGAGTGCTATGGAGAGATCTCCACACGGGCGCCAATCCGTCGGGATAGCGATCGTGACGGCTATTGCCTTGCGCGGGCTCGGCGCGCCCTGTCATCTGCTGGCTGTGCGTGACCGCACGGTTGCGCAAATGGTGGGCAAAGCCATTCCAGGTTTGCCAAGTTTGATCAACTGAGTGAATTCCGGGGCTTCAAGCCGCAAACCAACGGGGCGATATCCGGTATGGGCATACACGATATGGCGCACGACGCGCCGCCCATCATCCGGAGGAGATCGGTCGTGGGCATCAGTGCTGGCAGAATCAAAGACATTGGGCCAAGCCCGCAATCGTTCGATATCGAACGCGCGACGAAGGATAACGAGAATTACCGCTCGGTCACGTGGAGTGGGCGTTATTTGCAGTTGACGCTGATGTCGATACCGGTCGGTGGCGCTATTGGCCTTGAGGCCCATCCCGAGACTGACCAATTCCTGCGCCTCGAAACGGGCAAAGGCCGCGCACAAATGGGTATGGCAAAAGGTAAGTTGACCTTCGATTGCGAAGTGTCCGACGGCTGGTGCGTGCTTGTTCCTGCTGGCACGTGGCACGACGTCACCAATATCGGCTCAGTACCCATGCAAATCTATACAATTTATGCTCCCGCCCATCACAAGCCCGACAATGTTCAGGCAAGCGCAGCGATGGCGAAAGCCGATAAACACGATGAACCAGCAGCTTGGTCTGTACAACCAGGCCATTCGCCCGACAAAGGCGTGTAGCCACAACCTAGCCGACAATCACGGACTTTGCGACATCCGGAGGAATCAACCAATGTTATATACCATCGCCGTCATTCTACTGATCCTGTGGCTACTGGGATTTACGGCTTTTCACCTCGGCGCCCTTATCCATCTCGTGTTGGTGGTCGCTATTGTCCTGTTCGTGGTCGGCTTGTTGCGGGGGCGTTCGGTCTGAAATCTCCCCGCCCGGCCCTTCGACCTTGTGCGAGGAAACTGGCTCAGGCATCCCAGCCAAAACGT
>CAIPWG010000203.1 GCA_903868655.1 uncultured Sphingomonadales bacterium | reverse complement strand
TGGCACCGCCCGACGGGTGTGACCTGATCGCGGTTTCAGCGCACAAGCTTTATGGTCCCAAGGGGATTGGTGCCTTGTGGGTGCGCGACGGTGTCAGGCTCAATCCACTGATCGTGGGCGGCGGTCAGGAACAGGGTTTGCGCGCGGGCACGCTGAGCCCGGCCCTGATCGCGGGATTTGGAGCAGCGGCACAGTTGTGCGCAACGTTGCGGACAAGCGATGCAGCACATGTGGACAAGTTGTGGAAACAAGCCCGGGCCGGGCTGTCGGGGTGGACCTTGAATGGCAGCGCCACACAGCGGTGGCATGGCAATCTCAATGTCCGGCTTGATGGGTTGGATGCCGGACGGCTCTTGTCGGAATGCCGTATGGTCGCGATTTCGGCCGGTTCTGCCTGTGCCAGTGGCTCGGGCCGACCAAGCCATGTCTTGCGCGCGCTCGGACTTTCGGACAAACTGGCACGAACCGCGCTCCGTATAGGCTTTGGGCGCTATACAACGGAAGAGGATATCGAAACGGCAATCGCGGCAATTTGCGCCGCGGCGCGGTCGCAAGGGTTGTCTGTGTAACAGGCCTGCGGCCGGGGGGAGATTGCAACGCGATGATCAAAGTCAACTTCGTTACCGCCGATGGCCGCAAGTTTGAAGCGCATGGCAAGGCGGGTCAGCGCCTGCTCGAATTGGGCCAGGCCGCCGGCATGCCACTGGAAGGCACGTGCGAAGGCCAGATGGCCTGTTCGACCTGCCACGTGATCATTGGTGCCGACTGGTTCGATCGCGTGCCGGTGGCGGTTGAGGATGAGGAAGACATGCTGGATCTGGCTGCGGGTGTAACCCGCACCAGCCGCTTGTCCTGCCAGATCACGCTGACCGAAGACCTTGACGGTATCGAAGTGATGATCCCCGATGAAGCTCGTGACATGCAGGGAAGATGAGCCGGATGTTTTTTCCGGGATAAGCACGCCGATAGGCAATCGCGCCGGTTGTCATCGCCGGGCCGGGTGGTAGGGTCCGGCCATCATGGCCAAGGATACCACGACCCGGGACGAGCCCGATCCGTTTGACTCGATTGTCGATGCGCCGTTCGATGCGGCCCTGTCGGAACGCTATCTCGTCTATGCCCTGTCGACGATCACTGCGCGGTCGCTGCCCGATCTGCGTGATGGCTTGAAACCGGTGCACCGCCGCCTGCTGTGGGCGATGCGGCAATTGAAGCTGAACCCGACCGATGCGTTCAAGAAATCGGCGCGCGTGGTGGGCGATGTGATCGGCAAATATCACCCGCATGGTGATGCCTCGGTCTATGATGCGATGGTGCGTCTGGCGCAGGATTTCGCGCTGCGTTATCCGCTGGTCGAAGGCCAGGGGAATTTCGGCAATATCGACGGCGATAACGCCGCCGCCTACCGCTACACCGAGGCGCGGCTGACCGCGACGGCCGCGCGACTGATGGCGGGGCTCGATGAAGGCACTGTCGATTTTCATCCGACGTACAATGGCGAAGAGGAAGAGCCGGAAATCTTCCCCGGCATGTTCCCCAATCTCCTCGCCAATGGCGCCACGGGTATTGCGGTGGGCATGGCGACGTCGATCCCCAGCCACAATGTTGCCGAAATTGTTGATGCCACGCTGCTGTTGATCGACAATCCCGCAGTCGAACATGCCGAATTGATGAGCGTGTTTCACGGGCCTGATTTCGCGACGGGCGGGGTGGTGGTCTACAGTGCGGCATCGATCAGCACGGCCTATGCTGCGGGCAAAGGTGCGATCCGGGTGCGGGGCCGCTTTTCCACCGGGCGCGATGAAGCAGGCGAATGGGAAGGCACCGGCATCGAAAAGCTGGGTGGCGGGCAATGGCAACTGGTCATATCCGAAATCCCTTACATGGTCGCCAAAGGCAAGTTGATCGAACAGATTGCGGCACTGATCGCGGATAAAAAGCTGCCGATCCTCGAAGACGTGCGCGATGAATCCGACACCGCGATCCGCATCGTGCTGGTGCCCAAGAGCCGCAATGTCGATCCCGACTTGCTCAAGGAATCGCTCTACCGGCTGACCGAACTCGAATCGCGGTTCAGCCTCAATCTCAACGTGCTCGACGCGCGGCGCACCCCGGGTGTGCTGGGGTTGAAACTGCTGTTGCAGGAATGGGTGATCGCGCAGATCGACATCCTGGTGCGGCGCGCGACGCACCGGCTGGAAAAGATTGCCAACCGGCTCGAACTGCTGGGCGGCTATATCATCGCCTATCTGAATCTCGATCGGATTATTGAAATCATCCGCAACGAGGATGAGCCAAAGCCGGTGCTGATCGCCGAATTCGAACTGACCGACCGCCAGGCCGAAGCCATTCTCAACATGCGGTTGCGGTCTTTGCGCAAGCTGGAGGAAATGGAACTGCGGCGCGAGCGCGATGCGTTGCTGGCCGAACAGGACGACCTGAACAAGCTGCTCGAAAGCCCGGCGCGGCAGCGAACACGGCTGAAACGCGATCTGGTCGCACTGCGCAAGGAATATGGCCCCGAAACCCGGTTGGGGCGTCGCCGTACGACGATGACCGAAGCCGCGCCAACGCGCGAATTCAACATGGATGCGATGATCGAAAAAGAGCCGGTTACGGTGATCATCTCGCAACGCAGCTGGATTCGTGCTGCGAAAGGCCACGTGCCGCTGGATGGTGATTTCAAATTCAAGGAAGGCGATGGCCCGGCCTTTGCGTTGCACGCGCAGACGACTGACAAGCTGCTGATCGCACTCGACAACGGCCGGTTTTACACGATCGGTGCGGACAAGCTTCCGGGCGCGCGCGGGTTTGGCGAACCGATCCGCACAATGCTCGATATCGACCCCGATGCGCAGATCGTCGCGGTGGTGCCATGGCGCGCCGGCGGGCAATTGCTGCTTGCCGCCAATACCGGACGGGGTTTCGCGGCAGAGATGGACGAATTGCTGGCCGAAACACGCAAAGGGCGTGGGGTCGTATCGACCAAGCCAGGCGTCAAATTGACCGTGGTACGCGAAATCGCGGCGGCGCATGACCATGTTGCCGTGATGGGCGACAATCGCAAGTTGGTGATTTTTGCATTGAGCGAAGTGCCGGTGCTCGGCAAAGGCCAGGGCGTCGCGCTGCAACGCTATCGCGACTGCGGTATGGCCGACGCAGTGACCTTGCGGCTGGAAGACGGCTTGTCTTGGCCGATGGGCGGCGATAGCGGGCGCGTGCGTATCGAAAAGGACCTGCTGCCCTGGAAAGTGGCGCGCGGCGCGGCCGGACGATTGCCGCCCAACGGCTTTCCGCGCGACAACAAGTTTGGGTGAATATATGCCGGACCAAACCCTCCCCCTGACGGAGGAGGGTTTTTCTCAATGCTTGTCGGGCAGCAGGTTTTCCGGCGCATCGGCGAGGATCGCCAGCACCGTAGTCCAGGCGGCAACATTCTGACGCATCTGTTCCGGATCGATCCGGTCGAGCGTGTCTTCGGGGGTGTGGTGCCAGTCGAAATAGCGCAGCGCCGACTGGTTGAGATCAATGCCCGATACGCCCGTCGCCAACATCGGTTCGACATCGGTGCCGCCATCGACCAGCTTGTCGCCGTGGACCACGCCAAGCGGTCCGAGTGCTGCGGTCAGACGCGTGATCACTGCGCTGGCGCTTTGAGGCAACGCGGTGCCAAAGCGCCACACGCGATCCGCGCCCAGATCGCTTTCGGCGGCCAGCGCATGGGGTTCGTTGGCATGCGCCTTGGCATAAGCCTGCCCGCCAAAGCCGCCGGTCTCCTCGTCACCGAACCACACCACGCGGATCGTGCGGCGGTGGGGACCTTCGGCCTGCAGCAAATGCGCGGCTGCGGCAGTAATCGCCACGCCTGCACCGTCATCGATCGCGCCGGTGCCAAGATCCCAGCTGTCAAGGTGCCCACCGATCAGGATGACCCCGGCGGCCGGATCGGTGCCGGGCACTTCGGCGACAACATTGCCCGAGGGGCGCATGCCAATCTGGTGATCATCAAGATCCAGATGAAGCATGACCGGGCGACCAAGCTTCACGATGCGTTCCAGATTTTCCGCGTCCGATACTGACAGCGCGGCGGCGGGGATCGGGCTGACGCCCGGGGCAAAATCGGTGACGCCGGTATGCGGCGCGCGGGTGTGATCGGTGCCGATCGAACGGATCACGATTGCCGCCGCACCTCGCTTGGCGGCTTCGCTGGGGCCAAGGAACCGCGCGCGGCCTTCGCTGCCATAGCTGGAACCATCCTGGGTCGGCTGCATGGCGTTTGACACGAACGCGATCCTGCCTGTCAGACTGCCCGGCTGGGCGAGCATCAAGTCGTTGAAACTGGCAAAATAGACTACCGGCAAAGTCAGGCCACCGGCAGGTGTCGGTGCCGAATTGCCCAGGCCCGCAACATGCAACGGCTGTGCAAACGGCGCGATGATGGCAGCGCTTTCTTGCCCGCGTTGCCAGGTCGGCACTGTGTAAGGTTCGATATGGACATTGACGAAGGCCAACGCTTTGAGCCGTGCCACTGCCCATTCGCGTGCGCGGCCCTCAGCCTCGCTGCCGTCGGGGCGGGGCCCCACCTCCGTCGTCAGGCCGGTTACAATGGCATAGGCCGTGTCATCGTGCAGCGCCCGGTCGCGCAGCGCCGCCACACCCGCAGCAACGGGCGCAGGTGTATCGGCACTGTGGCGCGGCATCGGCACAGGGGCGGTTTGCGCCCAGGTTGTTCCGGCCAAAAGACACGCACCCAGCGCCAGACCCGTCAATTTCATCCAATGTTCCCTATTGTCATCTAACAAAATCAGCGCTGCACCTAGGCCGATTGCGTCGGGTGGGGCAAATGCTTTCCTGACCAAGTGCGCGCCGGCAGGCATCGAATGCGGTTCGGTCATGGTACTGTCATGGTCTGCAGCCAGTTCTTTGCCGAGACAAAGGATGCCGAACATGACGCAATTCAACGAGCAGACCGCCGCGCGTTTGCAGCAGGAAATCGAAGACAGCTTTGACGAAGAGCTGGAAACCGAACTGTCGGAAAGCCTGCTTGGGATGCTGGCAGATGATGCCGAATTGGCCGAAGCAGCCCAGCGCCATGTCGGCGAGCTCGATCGGCGGACTTATTTTCGCGAGCTGTTCCGTCTTCAGCACGAGTTGATCCACTTGCAGGACTGGGTCGTCCAGCAGAAGTTGAAAATGGTTGTGCTGTTCGAAGGTCGTGACTCGGCGGGCAAGGGCGGCGCGATCAAACGCATTACCCAGCGGCTCAATCCGCGTGTGGTTCGTGTGGTTGCTCTGCCCGCACCGTCAGAGCGCGAAAAGTCACAATGGTATTTCCAACGCTATGTCCCGCATCTTCCCGCAGCGGGCGAAATCGTGTTGTTCGATCGGTCGTGGTACAACCGGTCAGGGGTCGAACGCGTCATGGGCTTTTGCAGTGAAGCCGATGTCGAGGAGTTCTTTCGCTCAGTGCCCGAATTTGAACGAATGCTGGTGCGGTCGGGCATTATCCTCGTTAAATACTGGTTTTCGATAACCGATGCCGAACAGCAGTTCCGGTTTCACATGCGAATTCACGATCCATTGAAGCAATGGAAATTGTCACCGATGGATGTCGAAAGCCGTCGCCGCTGGGAGGACTATACCCGCGCCAAAGAAGCGATGCTGGAGCACACGCATATTCCCGAGGCACCGTGGTGGGTGGTTCACGCCGATGACAAGCGCCGCGCGCGGTTGAATTGCATCGCGCACCTGTTGAGCCAGGTGAATTATGATGATGTGGAAAAGCCGACGGTCGTTCTGCCACCGCGTGTGCGCAATCCAGATTACATCCGTCACCCCATTCCGGATGACATGTTCGTTCCGGAAATCTGGTAAGGCACGAAGATATCGCCGCTTTTTAACGTTTCAAAAGTTGCTCTGCCTGATCAAGGTCCTCGGTGTGATCGAT
>CAIPWG010000202.1 GCA_903868655.1 uncultured Sphingomonadales bacterium | reverse complement strand
GCATGATCCGAAAGATCCATCCCGGAATTCAGCAACACTTTCCAACCATGCGAAGGCGAATTGCCCCACACCTGAGCGGGAAGCGGATAATACGGCAGTGCGCCGGCATTGGTTGGGTTCTGCGCGATGTAGGCGAGCGCCTGCGGGCGAGTCACACCACGGCTGGTCTGGCCGTCGCTGTCATATTCACCCGAAATGTTGGCAAAACCGCTATCGCCAAGCTTG
This sequence comes from uncultured Sphingomonadales bacterium, assembly GCA_903868655.1. Lineage (GTDB taxonomy): Bacteria > Pseudomonadota > Alphaproteobacteria > Sphingomonadales > Sphingomonadaceae > Novosphingobium. The sequence continues at coordinate 2,128 of CAIPWG010000202.1, read as the reverse complement.
GTCCCGAGGTTGGCCGAAAGCTGGTAGCTTTTGCCATCGCCATTACGTTCGTATTGGCCGTAGCGGCCCTGCACTTCAACGCCATGGTCGTTGTCGCGCAGGCCATAGTTCATCACACCGGCAATGGCGTCAGAACCATATTGCGCGGTCGCGCCGTCGCGCAGCACCTGCAAGTTTTTGAGTGCGATCGTCGGGATCGAACCAATGTCCGCGCCCTGCGAACCATAGCCCAATCCGGTATCACCGCCCGAATAGACCTGTACCAGCGCCGAACGATTCAGGCGCTTGCCATTCAGCATGACCAGCGTTTCATCCGCCGGAAGCCCGCGCAGCGATGGTGAGTGCACAAATGTGGACGCGTCCGAAATCGAATTCTGCGCAACGTAAAGCGAAGGAACGACGTTCTTCACAACATCAAGCAGGTTCGAGGCCGCTTGCGTGCCAAGTTCCTTGGTCGAGATGATGTCGATTGGCGAAGCCGAGTTGGTCGAAGTGCGGTCCGAACGTCGCGTACCGATTACGACAATCTGTGCCGCGCTGTCGTTGGTGGCGGTCGTTGCTGGTGCGGCGGGCGCCGCCTGCGCCAACGCGCCCTCTGCCATGCCGAACGCGCCGAAGCACGTCGCGGCGGTCAAAGCGGCGACGATCGCACGCTTCTTGCTTGAAAATGCAGACATAAAAGTCCCCTGTGGGTTTTTTGAAATTAAATTGCGGGCCTCTGCCCCAAAACAAGGCCCTGAATGCTGCACCTAGGTCGTCGTACGTAACAGTCAATCGCGCGTGCGGGCAGCGCATGCCTATCGAGATGCGTTTGCCGGAACCAAGTCACAAATATGCAACACACCTTATACCCGCCCGAGGCGCGTATCCAGAACGAAGGCTACGTGGCGCGCGGCGCGGTTTCGGGCATTGTCAACAATACAGGGATGACCGCCGCCGCCACCACCGCGATCATCGCGCCGGGTGCCCACAGGCCCCCGGTCATCGCCAACGACACATGCGCCAACCATGGCGAGACACCGCCAAACAACGCCGTGGCCGAAGTTACACCCAGCGCCAGCCCGGACAATCGTGCCGGTCCCGAAAACTGCTCCGCTGTGGCCGCAGCAGCAACCGCACTCCACGCGCCACCAATTGCCGCCAACACCAGCGCCCCGCCCAGCGCAAGGAATGTACCGCCATGGGCCATAATCGGAAACAAGGCAGTCGGCACGCAGGCCCCCGCCAGCGCGATACCGATCAGCAAGGGCTTGCGCCCGTACCGATCAGACAACATGCCTGCCACAGGGGTAATGGCGATCACCATCAGCGCCGCCAGCGTCGAAAGAAGCAAAGCCCCGGCCTCGCTCATGGTGCCGCTCGCCACGAGAAACGCCGGCACATACGTGATACCGACGTAGTAACTGATCGACCCCAGCGCCGAAATTGCAAAACCGCGCAGCACGCCGGCGCGCTCGGCGCCCACCGCCCGCGCCAGAGGGTGGGCATCAAGTGCACCTTGCGCTTCTGATGCCAGAAATTCGGGCGATTCCGCCATGTGGCTGCGCGCGATCCAGATCGTCGCGGCCAAGGCTGCGCCTATCGCAAACGGCACCCGCCATCCCCAGCTGTCGAGAGCAGCATGCGGTATCAGCAACACCACTGCTGCGCTGACTGCGGCGGCCAGCAATGCGCCAACTTCGCTTGCCGCGGACGCCAACGAGGCGATCAAGCCACGCCGCGCCGATGGCGCGCTTTCGACCAGATAGGCTACAACGCCGGTATATTCGCCGCCGACCGCAAAGGCCATCACGCAGCGCAGCAGCAGGAGCAACCATCCTGCACCGGGGCCGGCAACCGCGCGCGTCGGCAGGCAGGCGGTCAGCGCCATCGCCACCGTCATTACCGCCATCGACACCATCATTGCGCGGCGGCGGCCATGCCGGTCACCATAAATACCCAGGACCACCGCACCCAAGGGGCGAATCACGTAGGCCACGGCAAAACCACCAAATGCCACCAGGTTCGTCACCCCCATCTGCGCGTTTGCACCATTGTCAGCTCGTGTTCAGTACAGTCAGTCTGGTGATATTACCCAAGTTTAAGCAGCACGAAATAGCAATCTACTGCGAAGCTGCAAAATGAAATC
>CAIPWG010000201.1 GCA_903868655.1 uncultured Sphingomonadales bacterium | reverse complement strand
GATCGCTGACGCGATACTGTCGCGACAATTGGTCCATGAACGGAAATGCCTGTTTGCACGGCCCGCACCACGATGCCCAGAAATCGACGAGCACGACTTTGCCGCGGTATTTTGCAAGATCAAGCGCGGCCGTTTCGGCGTGGGCGAGTGTGGGGCACAGTGCGAGAGCCAGCGCCGCCACAGTGTGAAGCTTCATGCGCCATTCTCCCGACAGACCGGACGTTTTCACAATTTGACCGCCATCATGAATTCGGGATCGATGTGATCGCCAACGTGAAAGGTTATATCGGCGATTTTGGCGATGCCATAGCGGGCGTAGAACCGGTGAGCATCGGGATTTTCGGCATAGACTGACAATTGCAATTCATCGGCACCCACACCGCGCGCCTGTTCGAATGCCCAATCCATCAGGCGGGCGCCCAGCCCCCGGCTCAGCCGATCAGGATCGGTGTAAAGCTGTTTGAGCTCAAAAGGTTTTTGCGCATCGCTGTGGCAGGGCAGCGTGCTGGCATAGGCAACTTTGCAAAAGGCAAGGATGGCGCCTTCGTCTTCGATGACCGCGACTGCCATGCCAGGATCGGCCAGCTCGCACGCGACTTTCTGGGGCGTGTGATTGTCTGCCAGAAACGCGGCAAGATTGGCGACGCTGTAAAGGTGGCCAAATTTGGCAACAAAGGCGCGACGGCCAAGATCGGCCAGCGAGTCGACGTCTGCAGGAGTGGCAAGGCGTAAAATCATGGCAAGGGCCTTAGCCGCGCTTTGCCACCGCTGCCAAGCCCGGCTTAGTGAGTCGGCGCAACCTTGGGTGCCCGCGTGTAGGGAATGAACTTGCCGAGTGAGACAAACCCGCGCCAGAACCCCGACGAGCGGTCGTGCAGTTGCACGGTATCAATGCTGCACAGTTCCGACGTAGTCAGGCGCGTTACCAGCACGTCGTCACTGTCGAGCGATTCGGCCCCGTTGCTTGGACGTTGCACGTAATAGGTGCCACCCGATTGATAGACGATCGCGGTCTTGTCGATCACTGTCGATGAACTGACCATCGGCAGGTTGATGCAATCAACCGGCTTGCCTGCGATGCGGTCTTTCAGCATGTCCGCCAACTCGGCTTCACCGGTCAGCCGGGGTTTGGCATGGGCCACGGCAGCGCCGGTCACAATGGCCAGACCTGCAGCGAGGGTAAGCGCCAGTGAATGTCGTTCGCGAATCATCCTGAAATTCCTTCGCACAAAGCTCTCGTTATCAATCACACGCGCAACCTGAACCGGCGCTGACTTTAGCCGGTGCCGCCAACTGTCAAACCGTCGATCAGCAACGTCGGCTGGCCGACCCCGGCAGGTACGCTTTGGCCGCCCTTGCCGCAGATGCCTACACCTTCATCGATCGCCATGTCGTCGCCGATGCCGCTCACGCGGGTCAGCACGGTGGGGCCATCACCAATCAGCGTGGCGCCCTTGATTGGCGCGCCGATCCGCCCGTTTTCCACCCGATAGGCCTCGGTGCAGGTGAACACGAATTTGCCGCTGGTGATATCGACCTGCCCGCCGCCGAACGATTTTGCGAAAATGCCGTTTTTGACGCGTGACAGCAATTCGGCGGGATCATCGTTGCCTGAACGCATGAACGTATTGGTCATGCGCGGCATCGGCGCATGGGCATAGCTTTCCCGGCGACCGTTGCCGGTGGGTTCGACCCCCATCAGCCGAGCGTTGAGCCGGTCCTGCATGTACCCCTTCAGAATGCCGTCTTCGATCAGCACGTTTTCCTGGGTCGGGGTGCCTTCATCATCGATCGACAGCGATACCCTGCGTCCGCCGCCAGCATCGTTGCCCAACGTCCCATCGTCAACCACAGTCACGCCGGATGCTGCCACGCGCTCGCCGAGGCGGCCTGAAAAAGCGCTGGTGCCTTTGCGATTGAAATCACCTTCCAATTCATGGCCCACAGCCTCGTGCAGCAGCACGCCGGGCCAGCCAGGACCGACCAGCACGGTCATTTCGCCAGCAGGCGCAGCGACCGCTTCCAGATTTACCAGGGCTTGCGCCAGGGCACTGTCGATAGCGCGGTTCCAGGTTTCGGGCAGGAACAGGTCGTCATACAGACGGCGTCCGCCCAGGCCAAAGCTGCCGGTTTCGCGCCGCCCGTGCTGTTCGACCACGATACCGACATTGAGTCGGACGAGTGGGCGGATATCGTGCCCGAAAAACCCGTCGGCGCGCACGATTTCGACCACCGACCAGCTGCCCGAGAGCGAAGCGGAGACTTGCACTACGCGCGGATCGCGTGCGCGTGCCGCTGCGTCGATCGATTCGAGCAATTTGACTTTTGCTTCAAACGGCACGGCGTCGAGCGGCGAAGCGTCGGTGTAAAGATGACGATTGCTCGCCCGGGGTGCAACCGCCGGGCTGCCTGTGGCCGGGTCAAGCAGTTTCAGCGTTTCACCGGCACGCGCAATCGCAGCGGCGGAAATTTCGTTGGCATGTGCAAAGCCAGTCATTTCGCCGGATACGCCGCGCAATCCGAACCCGGCGTCACGCGAATAATCGGCGGTTTTCAGACGCCCATCGTCAAACCCAAAGCTCTCGCTGGCGATAAATTGAAGATACAACTCGCCATCATCACAGGCGCCTAGCGCATCGGCGGTGAGCCGGCGGGCATCATCGGGTGTCAGCAGGCCGGGGCGATACAGCAGGCTGCGTGGATCGGTGGTGTGGTTCATCCGGCAAGTCTATAAGCCCGGATTGCGCCGCGTGCCAGAAAATCAGGCGGTTTGCACGATCAGACAGCCGGGCTGTCTGATTGATCGGCCGGGCCGCCCTTTAGAATGAAGCGGTGATCGCAATAGCCACAATCGACATAGCCCTTTTCGTCGATTTCAAGCCAGACGCGCGGATGGCCGAGGGCCGCAGCCGTGAATCCGCCGGTAGTGCGGATGCCATTGGCGCCATCGCAGCACACTTTGGCAGACGTGGAATAGCTTGTTTCAGGGGCGTTGGTCATGACAAAGGCGAATTAGCAAACACAAGCACTATCGACAAGCGGCCTGCGTGCCCTTCTTCGGTCTTTACGCAAGCGGCGCAGCACGGCAGGGAGGCCTAATGAAAACGATTCCCGCCATCAGCATTTGTGATCTGGTCAAACGCTACGCCCCGGCAGGGCAGGGTGAGGGCAAACTGGCGCTCGCCGGCGTCAGCCTTGATGTCCCGCGCGGGCAAGTGTTCGGTTTGCTTGGCCCCAATGGTGCAGGCAAGTCGACAATGATCAACACTCTGGCCGGGATGGTCGTGAAAACCTCGGGCACGGTTGCGATCTGGGGTCATGATATCGATCATGACCGGCGCAATGCGAAAGCCTCGATCGGGATTGTCCCACAAGAAGTGGTGTTCGACCCGTTTTTCACCCCGTTTGAAGTGCTGGAAATCCAGGCTGGGCTTTATGGTGTGCCAGCATCGCGTCGCCGGTCGATGGAATTGCTCGAAGCGGTGCATCTGGCCGACAAGGCGCATGCCCATGCGCGTTCATTGTCGGGCGGTATGCGACGGCGGCTGCTCATCGCCAAGGCAATGGTGCATGCCCCGCCGGTGCTGGTGCTCGACGAGCCAACTGCTGGCGTCGATGTCGAATTGCGCCGGCAGTTGTGGGATCTGGTACGCCAGCTGAATGCCGATGGTGTCACAGTGGTGTTGACCACGCACTATCTCGAAGAAGCCGAAGAATTGTGCGATCGGATTGCGATTATCAATCACGGGAGGTTGATCGCCGACAAGCCGACCCGCGATCTGGTGAATATGGCGAGGGAAAAAGTTGTCGTTCTGACTCTGGATCAGGCGATCGAGACCGCACCGCAACACGCGGCATTTCGGCGCAGCGTATTGACTGGCGATCGCCAGCTTGAAATTGCCTACGACAAGGACCGCACCAACGCGGGGCAGGTCCTCGCGCTGGTTCAGGGCTTTGGTCTTGGCATTGTCGACGTCACCACGCGCGAAGCCGACCTTGAAGACGTGTTTGTTTCGTTGACCAGCGCAGGATCGGACAGCGATCAGCGTGAAGGGGCGCAAGCCAACGTCTGAAGTCAATTAAATTTGGGCAGCGCCGTTTTCGCATCCGGCTTGCGCAAACGGCGCCATGATCCTTTCCGAACGCGGCGGATATCGTGATCGCACGCCCGGCACTTGCCGATATGGATTTCACCATTCCATTCGACCGAGCGGCGAACCGGCTTGTGGCTGTTGAAAATGCACGAAATACGACCCAGAAACATGTGACCCTACCCTGTCAGCTTATTGCGACATTATGGGGGTTTACCTACCAGCCTGCTGGTCAAGGGAGGAGGCCATGGCGTGGTTAATGCTTGGTTCAGAGCCTCATGCTGCTAGGCAATGGGCAGCGGCGGCCTCCATGGGCGGTTGCGCATTGTCTGATTCACAAACCTGACAATGTCCCCTACTTCGATGATCGGCGCCGTGCCGTTTGCTTGCGTAAGGCCACAAGACTTTGACGGAACATGATGTATTGATCGTTGGGTCGGGTGCCGCAGGATTGACCGCTGCGCTGGTGCTGGCCGAACGTGTGAAAGTGCTCGTCCTGGCCAAAGGGGCGCTCGATGCCGGCTCGACCGCCTGGGCTCAGGGCGGGATTGCCGCAGTGCTCGACGATGGCGACACGTTTGAAGACCATATTCGCGATACGATGATTGCGGGCGGTGGGCTGAACCGGCGTGAAACGGTTGAATTTGTGGTTGAACACGCGCCCGACGCGATCAGCCGGCTGGCTGAATTGGGCGTTCCGTTCAACGAAGAGGCGGGCGCGCTGCATCTGACGCGCGAGGGTGGTCATTCGCACCGCCGCATCGTGCATGTCGATGATGCAACCGG
>CAIPWG010000200.1 GCA_903868655.1 uncultured Sphingomonadales bacterium | reverse complement strand
GCGGCTTCACTGATCGATTGCAACAGCCCTTTGCGCCGATCGGGGCGAATACGCGGCAGTGCAGCTGCGCCGCAGAATGCTGCAGGCAACCAGGGCCGGACCACCGAACCGAGCAAGCGTTCGTACAAAAACCGATAGGCGCAAAAGCCGTTGAGCCGATCCTGCGCCAGATCAAATGTGGTCACGCGCAACAACGGCCCCATAATGGTTTCTACCGCATCGAGCCCTTCATGCTGCCCCAGCGCGCGGCGCAGCAGCTTCAAATCCTGGTAGACGACATATTGCGCGCGAATCGAGGCTGTTTCATGGCTGTTGCGCGCCCACAGCCGAAAGGCATCTTCACGTCCCAGCCCGACATCGAGGCTGCGACGAATATAGCGCTGTTCGCTGGCGGAAAAGCCCGCAAATTCACGCATCTCTGCCAATACCAGCTGTGTGCCCGGCGTATACGACATGGCCTTTGCCTCCGCGGGAATGCATGGCCGGTCGTGGGCCATGCCATTCTCGACCACGAGCATAAGCGCCCGATGGTTAGCGGCTGGTTAAATGGTTAACAGGGTGAATCATCAGAGCGGCGGCGGTATCTGAAATACCAGATTTCGTGGCCTTTCGCACGAGCCTTGGCAGCATAGCGCGTTTCAGGCCAGCCGCCGGGGCGCTGCTGAAAATCGTGCGGGGTCTGTGCCAGCCATTCAAACCGATGGGTATGGCGCCGCATGACCATCAAAGCATGGCGCAAATAGACCGGATGATCAGTCCCAAAGCGGAATTCGCCGCCGGGCCGCAATTTCGCGGCAAACAGCGCCAGCGGTCCGTCATTCATCATCCGCCGCTTGATATGCCGCACTTTGGGCCAGGGGTCGGGGTGCAGAAGATAGAGAAACGACAGCGATCCATCAGGAATGCGCCGCAACACTTCCAATGCATCGCCATGATGGATACGGATATTGCCCAGTCGTTCGCGTGCGCCGAATTCGCCATCGACATGCATCAGCGCCTGCGCCACCCCGTTAAGGAATGGTTCGGCACCGATAAAGCCATGATCGGGCAGCAGGTCGGCGCGAAACGCCATGTGCTCGCCACCGCCAAAGCCGACTTCGAAATGCAGCGGGCGGCTGTCACCAAACAGCCGCTCGGCAGTCACAGCCCCTTCGCCGGGTACCGCGATTTGCGGCAGCAACTGGTCAACCAGTTCCTGCTGCCCCACACGCAAGGGTTTGCCTTTGGAACGGCCATAGAGCCGGTTGAGCGTGGTGGGATCGTGGGGGGTCATCGCCCGGCGCGATGGCAAACACCGGTGCGACGGTCAACCCGGATCGGCACGCACACCTCAGCGCTTGAGCATGATAGGCGCCGGCACATCCGCGACAGCCTGGGTAATCGCATAAAAGAATGCGTTAAAATCGTGCGCCGCCTGCCAATCGACCGGGGTCGACAAATCATCGGCGGGATGGTGATAGCGATGTTCGTACCAATCGACGTAGCGCGCTTGCGACGTGGCATCATAAGTTGCCAGCACAAAGCTCAAGCCCGGCACGCCCTTTTGCATCAGCGGCCAATTGTCAGACCGGCGCAGCAAATTGCGTTCGGGTTCGGGATCCTCCTGAACAGCAATCCCTTTGGCATCCGCCACCTGCCGCGCAAGATCGCCCAGCGTGCTTTCGTGCAGACCATGCACCGTCATCAGCTTCAACGGATAGAGCGGCCGGATCTG
>CAIPWG010000199.1 GCA_903868655.1 uncultured Sphingomonadales bacterium | reverse complement strand
CGATCGACCAGTTGCAGCAGATCTTCGGCGTCGATCGCGGTGAACAGGCGCTCACCCGCAGGCGCTGCCGAATAGGTGCTATACGCACAGAGCCCAATGCTGGCGAAATCGGCAAATGCGATATCGTGTGGGCCATCGATGGTTACATCGGGTGCATCACCACCGCAAAGCCGTGCCAGTGCCCCGCGCAGCGTACGCGCCATGCGCGTCGATGATTGGCGCAAGGCTTCGATCAGGTCGGCCGTAGCCGGACCCGGCCGCAACAGCGCCGCGCTGTGGCGCGCCAGCGCGCGTTCGGCGACGAAGGCGAAATCCTGCTTCATTGGATGATGAAATTCTTGAAATAGACCGCATCGACTCCACCGAAGCCTTCGGTTTCGACCAGCACTTTGTTGATCGCCTGGGTCAGCCGGTGTTGCAGCGCTTCCTTGCCCTTGGGTGTCTGGATGTCTTCTTCGCCAGTGTCGGCGAGAACGGCCAACATCGCCGAACGGATCGCCAGTTCGTGCTTTTTCACCCACAGCACCACGCGATAATCACGGTGGGTGGAGCACGCGATGGAAACCTGGACCAGTGTTCCAGCGCCTTTGAGGTTCGATGTGAATTCCTCGGTGAAGCTGAAATAAAGGGTACGGTAAGCGCTGCCGCCTTCGCCTTCGGTGCCTTTCGCACCTTCGCCTTCGCCTTCTTTGGCGGCCGGCGCAAAGGGATCAGTCTCGCCCTTTTTGATCAGTTTGGGGTTCTTGTCTTCCTTGATCACGGCTTTGGTGCCACCGATTACGCCGGTTGCAACCAGCGCGAAGACGCCGCCACCGCCCACGCCAAGCAAGGCGACTGCGAGTCCGATCTTGATGATCATCCCGCCGCCTTTCTTGGCTGGCTTGGCTTCTTTGTCTTTCTTGTCACTCATTGCGGATCATGCGCCTCTTGTTTCAATGGCGTGGTGGTCAGGCAAAAATGCCGGCGGTGTCGGTAGCGTCGCTGCTGGCGGCCGAGCTTGACGACCGGTTGGCAGCAGGCATCTGGGCCATATTGTGGCGACCTGCGTCGCCGCGTGGGGCATTGCCGGTACCGCCCTGCGAATCCGTTCCGGTGTTTGACGTCGGAGAATGCTGCGGCGGTGTGTACGTGGGCTGCGGCGTGGACGGGTTGCCGCTGTGGCTGCCTGCCGATGACCCTGCTGATGGTGCGGTGGCAGCGGCCACCGCAGGGGCAAAGCCCGGATCGTTGCTGTGCATGGTGACCGACAGGCCATCGTCGTGGGCACTGAATTGCAGGCCAACCCGGCCAAAATCAGCATGGCTGAGCGTTATGCCAACCGCTGCCGTGCTGCTGTGGGTGCTTTCGGCGCGTGCGCGGGCAATCGAATCGACCAGAGTACCGAAATCCGTCGGGGTTTCGGCGGTGGGGCTGGCAGCGGTCGCGACAGGCGTAAACAGCGGTGTATTGGCCAATGTCGGGGTCATCTGCGGGGTCAGGGTCGGTGTCGCGGCAGGCTTGTCGCGTTCCTGCTGGCTCTGCGGGTCTGGGTTGGCACCAGCATCGGTATTGGCCAGATGCGCGCTTGCAGGCGCTGCAGCAGCGGCGGGGACCGGCGCGGCTTGGCCAGTCTTCGCAGCAGCGGCTGGCGCGGATGGCGTAGCGGCAGCTTGTGCCGAAAACGCCGGGCTGCGCCGTACAGGCACGCTGGTTGACGCCATGGCGGCGGTTTGCGG
>CAIPWG010000198.1 GCA_903868655.1 uncultured Sphingomonadales bacterium | reverse complement strand
GGGTTCAGCGTCACAACGCGTTCCTTGATCCCGGCCTTGTCGAGCAGACGGGCGACGCGCTCGGTTGGCTGCGCGCCAACGCCCAGCCAATAGCGCACCCGGTCTTCGACCAGACGCACGCGGTTTTCATCGTCCTTGGCCAGCAACGGATTGTAGGTGCCGACTTGTTCCAGATACTTGCCGTCGCGCGGGGCGCGGCTGTTGGAAACGACAACCTTGTAATACGGACGCTTCTTGGAACCGCCGCGCGACAGACGCATGGAAACTGACATCAATTACCCTTTCTTCAAATCTTAAAATTAAAACACTAAAATCAATTATTTACGCTTCAGCAAATCACCCAGGTTGGCCGGCATGTTGCCAAGGCCCGGCAACTTTGCGCCGCCGCCTGCACCGCCAAAGCCACCCAGACCACCTCCACCGAGACCACCGGGGCCATCGCCGCCCATGCCCCCGCCGCCACCGCCGAACATTGCAGCCAGGCCCTTGAGCCCGCCCATCTTGCGAATCTGTTTCATCGCGCGCGCCATTTCCTGGTGCATCTTGATGATCTTGTTCACGTCCTGCACTTGCGTGCCCGACCCTTTGGCGACCCGGATCTTGCGTTTTGCATTCAGCAATTCGGGCTTGGCGCGCTCCTTCGGTGTCATCGATCCGATAATCGCATCCATGTGCACCAGAACTTTGTCGTCCATGCCTGAATTCGCCATCGCCGCCTTGGCCTTCTTCATGCCCGGCAGCATTCCGGCAAGCGCGCCCAGTCCGCCCATGCGCTGCATCTGCCGCAATTGCGTGCGCAGATCGTTCATGTCGAACTCGCCCTTGGCCATCCGCTTGGCCAGACGATCGGCTTCATCGGCATTGACCGCGGCCGCCGCCTTTTCGACGATCGAGACGATATCGCCCATGCCGAGAATGCGTCCGGCCACGCGCTGCGGGTCAAATGCCTCGATCGCGTCGAGCTTTTCGCCGGTCCCGGCAAACTTGATCGGCTGGCCAGTGACCGCGCGCATCGACAGCGCCGCCCCGCCACGTGCATCGCCATCCATCCGGGTCAGCACCACACCGGTCAGCGACACCTGGCCGGCAAAGTTCTGCGCCACGTTGACCGCATCTTGCCCGGTCAGCGAATCGACGACCAGCAGTGTTTCGCGCGGGACAGAGATCGCACTGACGGCTTTCATCTCGTCCATCAGCGCCTGATCGACGTGCAACCGCCCGGCGGTGTCGAGCATCAGCACATCGACGGCTTGCAGTTTCGCCGCATGAAGCGCGCGTGTGGCAATATCGACTGGCTGCTGGCCCGCGATGATCGGCAAAGTGGCCACGCCGACTTGCGTTCCCAATACCGCCAATTGCTCCTGCGCTGCCGGACGATTGACGTCGAGCGAAGCCATCAGGACTTTTTTGCCCTGCTTTTCTTTGAGCAGCTTGGCGATCTTGGCGGTGCTCGTGGTCTTGCCCGAGCCTTGCAGGCCGACCATCATGATCACCACAGGCGGAGTTGCCACCAGATCGAGATCAGCGGTGCCGCCGCCCAATATTTCGGTCAGCGCATCGTGGACAATCTTGACCACTTGCTGGCCCGGTGTAACCGAGCGCAAGACTTGTTGACCAATCGCCTGTTCGGTCACGCCATCGACAAACCGACGCACGACAGGCAGCGCGACATCGGCTTCGAGCAGCGCGATGCGCACTTCGCGCATAGCCGCGCGCACATCCTCCTCGGAAAGCGCGCCACGACCACGCAGACGGTCGAAAACACCGCTCAGCCGATCTGACAGACTATCGAACAATCCGCGCCACTCCTGTTCAGCTTGCGGCTTTTGCGAGAAAACGACAAAAACGCCGGTGGGCGAAACCTCGCCGACCAGCGTCGAACCGAAACCTTCAAGCGAAAAATGCCGGCGGACGAAACCTCGTCGGCC
>CAIPWG010000197.1 GCA_903868655.1 uncultured Sphingomonadales bacterium | reverse complement strand
TCGATGCGCAATTTTTCTACCCCGATGGTCCCGCCGCTGCGCGCATTGCAAAAGCGCTCAATCTGCCACTGGCAATCAAGGCGCGCGGTGCTGACATCCATTTCTGGGGTGCGCAACCAGCGGCACTGCCGCAAATCCGTCGCGCCGCTTTGCAAGCAAGCGTGCTGCTGTCGGTGTCGCAAGCCTTGGGGTGCGACATGATCGCGCTCGGTCTGCCCGCAGATCGGATTCGGGTGCACTATACCGGCCTGGATCATGCACGGTTTTTCCCACGCCCCCGCGATCAGGCACGCGCCACGCTCGCCAGCCGATTTCCAACGCTGGCGCTGCCCGACGATGCGCGGATCATCGCCAGTGTCGGTGCGCTGATCCCGCGCAAGGGTCAGGCGCTGGCCATTGCAGCGCTTGACCACCTGCCCGCTGATGTCGTGCTGGTGCTCGTCGGCGCGGGCCCGGATGAGGCTATTTTGCGTCAGCAGGTTGCGCGCGCCGGCCTCGATGCCCGAGTACGCTTTGCCGGATCACTGGGCCACGACGATCTGCCGCTGCTGCTCAGCACAGCCGAAGCCATGGTCCTCCCATCAGACGGTGAAGGCATTGCCAATGCGTGGATCGAGGCCCTTGCCAGCGGCGCTGCCCTGGTCATTCCCGATGTCGGCGGCGCCCGCGAAGTACTCGATTGTACTGCCGCCGGTCGGCTGGTTGCACGCGATCCTGCTGCCATTGCGCAAGGCATCCGCGAAGTGCTCGACGCACGCACCCCGCCCGAGCTAATTGCGCCGATTGCAGGTCGGTTCAGTTGGGCCACCAACGCAGCCAACCTTGCCGAAATCTACCGTGCTGCCGTCCTGAATTGAAGCCCCTCCCCCCAATGGGGGACAGGGGCTTCCCGTTTCGATCAGCCGCGTTCGACTTTTGCGGTCGCCTCGCCCGAGGTTTCAGTCGGCACAAAGCTTTTTGACGAAACCTTGAGCCAGATCAGGATCGGTGCAGCCATATAGATTGAACTGTAGGTGCCGATAAAGATGCCCAGCGTGATGGCGGCGGTAAAGCCAAAGATGACCGCAGGACCAAACAGCAGCAACGCGATCAGCGTGATCAGCATCGAGAGCGAAGTCACGATCGTGCGCGCCAAAGTTTCGTTGACCGACAAGTCGAGCAATTCGGGGATTGGCATCTTGCGGTACTTTTTCAGATTTTCGCGGATGCGGTCGTAAACCACAATCGTGTCGTTGAGCGAATATCCAATCAGCGTCAGCAACGCAGCAACGATATTGAGATCGAATTCCAGCTGAGTCAGCGCAAACATCCCAAGGGTCAGCGATACATCGTGGACCAGTGACAGCAATGCGCCGATCCCGAACTGCCATTCGAACCGCATCCAGATATAGGCCGCGACAAACAGCGCTGCCAGACCCAGCGCATAGAATGCATCCCAGCCCAATTCTTTCGAAACTTTACCGGAAACCGAATCGACGCCATCAATCCGCGCATCGGCATGGTTCGCCTTCACTGCAGAGGTGATAGTGCGCGCCATCTTGTCTGACAGCGATGGGTCCTTGTCCGATCCGGCGGGCAGCTTCATGCGGATCGACACTTCGTTTGGCTTGCCAAACCGCTGAAGGATTGGTTCGCCATAACCGAGCCGGGTCACTTCATCGCGCAACACGCCCACCGGCGCATCGGCGCTGCGTTCAAAAGTCACGCGCACCATCTGGCCACCGATGAAATCGACCCCCAGATTGAGCCCGCGCGTCAGCACCAGCCCCCAGGAGGCGGCGATGAGAAGCAGGCTGCCGAGATAGAATGGCACCCGCCATTTCAGGAAATGGATATTGGTGTTGTCAGGAACGAGTTTGAGGAGTTTCATGAATCCGGTCTCCTCTTACAAGTGCAGATCGGCAGGACGTGCGCGGCGCAACCACTGCGCCACCCACATCCGTGTCATTACGACGGCGGTGAATACCGAGGTCGCAATCCCGATGATCAGCACCACTGCAAAGCCCTTGACCGGGCCCGAGCCAAAGTAACCCATCAGCACGGCCGCAATGATGTTGGTAAAGTTGGCGTCAAAAATCGCGCGGGTTGCCTCTTTGTAACCCACTTCGACCGCCTGGACCACACGCCGCCCACGATGGCGTTCTTCACGGATGCGTTCATAGATCAGCACGTTGGCGTCAACCGCCGCACCGATCGTCAACACGAAACCGGCGATCCCGGGCAAAGTCAGCGTTGTGCCGATAATACCCATCACGCCCAGGATCATAAACACGTTGAGCAACAACGCGCAGCATGCGTAAACGCCAAACCGCCCATAGGTCACAAGGATGAACACTGCCAGCGCCAGCGTGCCGACGCCCATCGCGATGATCCCCTTGCGGATCGAATCCGCGCCCAGGTCAGGTCCAACGGTGCGTTCTTCAACCACTTTGAGATCGACCGGCAAAGCCCCGGACCGCAGCGCGATGGCCAGTTGGCTGGCGCTGTCATTGGTGAAATTGCCAGAAATCTGAGCGCTGCCGCCCAGAATGGGTTCATTGATATTGGGCGCCGACAGCACTTTGCCATCAAGAATGATCGCAAAAGGCTTTCCGACATTGGCCGAAGTGAGCTTGGCGAACTTTGTGCCGCCATCGCTGTTGAATGTAATCGTGACGCTTGCCGCGTTGGTCTGTGGATTGTTCGACAGTTGCGCGTTCGTCAGTTCGTCACCGCGAATTCCGCCCAACCGCTTTACTGCCAATTTGGCAGCAGGCTGGCCCGGGCGGGTCTCGGAAAAGGGCACGATCTCGTCGCCTGGCGGCACAATACCTTGCGCCACTTCGCTGGGCTGGGCATTTTGATCGACCAGCTTGAATTCCAGCTTTGCCGTTTGCCCCAGCAGGTTTTTCAGCGCTTGCGGGTCTTGCAGACCTGGAACCTGCACCACGATCCGGTTGCTGCCCGATCGGATGATGGTCGGTTCTTTGGTACCGAGCGAGTCAATCCGCTTGCGCACCACCTCTACCGCGGTTTCCATGGCCTGGCTGACCGCCTGGTCAATTCCTTCCTGCGTCGGGGCGAGGACAAAGCGGTTGCCATCGACCACGCTGATTGTCCAATCGCGCTTGCCGGTAAGCCCAGCACCATTGGTCAGCGGCAATACCGCTTCGCGCACGGCGTCGATCTTGGACCGGTCATCGACCAGAAAGCTCAAGGCGCCGTTGTTATTGGAGATGTCGCTGATCCGCACAGGCTGGCTCATCGTGCGCAGTTTGTTGCGCACTGCTTCTTCCATAACCTCGATGCGCTGTGTGCGGACTTGTGTTGGATCAGCTTCCAGCATCAGGTGGCTGCCGCCGGCAAGGTCGAGCCCCAGGTTTACTTTGGGTTCGGGCAAGCTGGCGGGCCAACGATAGCCGGCCATATCGACAATCGACGGCAACGCGGCAGCGGCGGCAACAATCGTCACCAGCCACAGCCAGATTACTTTCCAGCGCGGGAAATCAAGCATGTCCTGGTCCCCGTATAGCTCAGTCGTTCGCCACGGGTGAACCACCCGGGGGAATGATTTCGCCAAGCGTCGATTTGACCGCGCGCACTTTTACGCCAGTCGCGATTTCGAGCTCGACCGTGGATTCGTCGACGCGCAGCACTTTTGCGATCAGTCCACCAGCGGTCACCACCTGATCGCCTTTTTTAAGCGTGGTGATCTTCTTCTGGTGCTCCTTCTGGCGCTTCATCTGCGGGCGCAAGATCAGGAAATAGAAAATCACCGCCATCGCTACCAGTGGCAGAAACTGGATATAGGCAGGTGGTTCGCCAGTGGTCTGGGCAGCGGCCAGGTCAAGGATGGAGAGCAAGGCGGGTCCGTTCATGCACGAGAATGAGTGTGTATCGCCATATTGGGCTCAAGTTGGATTTTTAAACCCCTTGCGCCCGGACGTGGCGCGCCGACTAGCAGCTTGGCTCCGCCATGGCAAACCGAAGCGCTATTGCACCGCCTACACGCGCTTTGCAAAAATTGTCAGTGCAATCGGCTTGCCATCACGCCATGCCCTGCGTATAGGCCCACCCCTCGGTCGGGACGTAGCGCAGCCTGGTAGCGCATCACACTGGGGGTGTGGGGGTCGGAGGTTCGAATCCTCTCGTCCCGACCAAGAGAGACAGCCAGCAGGCCAAAGTTTCCGGCAGACAGTTGCCGCGGTTGGTCGCAAATGGTCGCAGCCCCTTGCAGCGCACGCGCTTTCGACCTTAAAATCCTTCAGCACGACGGCAAGTGGCCGCACGTTGCGCGCTGAGGGGTAGCTTCCCATGAAAAAGATCACCATCGCCACAATGATCGGCGCGTT
>CAIPWG010000196.1 GCA_903868655.1 uncultured Sphingomonadales bacterium | reverse complement strand
TCGCGTTTGCTGCAAATATGATCCTTTTTCTGGCTTTTAGGAACTTCAAATTGAGGACAATAGGCTGGGCCGCGGTCAGTTTTGGTGGCATGATTTGCATGATCGCGTTTCCGATTTACATGAGGGCGCTTGCACCAGCGACAAACTGGGGACGCGCTTCGTCGCTTCCGCTTGTAACCTTCTTGGCTGCCGCTGCCTTGTGGGTTGGAAGTCGACCAAAAGAATTGCAGCCCCCGGGAGCTTAACGGCAGCTTTCCTCCAGAAACTGCCATTCCATCACATCGGAAACCTGCCCAAGCGCCTAAACAAAGCTGTAGGGATCAATATCCACAGCAACCCGCACGCCGGGTGGGAATTTGAGTGTACCCAGCCAATCGCGCAGCACGTTTTGCAAATCGCTCGATCGCCGTGCAATGATCAGCAGGCGATAGCGATAGCGCCCGCGCAACAAGGCCAGCGGCGCAGGTGCGGGCCCCAGAATCGCCACATCTTCGAGGTTGGGACGTGTGCCGCCGATGGCGCGCGCGGCTTCTTTGGCTTCGGCTTCGTCTTCGCTTGATACGATGATCGCAGCCCAGCGGCCGAAAGGCGGGGCCCCCGCATCGCGGCGCGCGTCGGTCTCTGCGGCGTAAAACGCGTCGCGGTCGCCGCTGGCGAGGGCGGCTATCACCGCAGCCTCTGGATGGCGGGTCTGCAACAGCACTTCGCCCGGCTTTTCGCCGCGCCCGGCCCGGCCCGAAACTTGCGCGATTTGTTGATAGGTGCGCTCGGCGGCGCGCAAATCGCCGCCTTCGAGGCCCATATCCGCATCGATCACGCCGACCAGTGTCAAATCGGGGAAATGGAAACCCTTGGTCACCAATTGGGTGCCGACAATCACATCGACCCCACCCCCAGAAACCAGTTCGACAAATTCCGCTGCCTTGTCGGGGCTGTTGAGCGTATCCGATGTTGCGACGAATACGCGTGCTTCGGGCAGAATTTGCGCCATTTCATCAGCGATGCGTTCCACCCCCGGGCCGCAAGCGACCATGCAATCGGGTTCGTTGCATTCGGGGCAGGCGGCGGGCGGGGGGACTTCGTGCCCGCAATGGTGGCAGGCCAGCCGCTGCGACAGGCGATGTTCGACCAGCCAGGCCGAACAATTGGGGCAGACGAAGCGATAGCCACAGCCCCGGCACAGCGTCAGCGGGGCATAGCCGCGCCGGTTGAGAAACAGCAGGCTCTGTTCGCCACGTTCGGCGCGTTCCTTCAGCGCTTTGACCAGCGGTGGCGCGATCCAGCGGCCGCGTTCGGGCTGATGTTCACGCAAATCGACGATCTGGATATCGGGCATTTGCGCGCCGCCAAACCGATCGGGCAGCACCAGCCTTTCGTAACGGCCAGCGTCTGCCATTGCCAGGCTTTCGAGCGCAGGCGTTGCGCTGGCCAATACCACCGGGATTTTTTCAAATCGCGCGCGCATCACGGCCACGTCGCGGGCGTTGTACCGCACGCCGTCATCCTGTTTGAACGCGATCTCGTGCGCTTCGTCGACAACGATCAGGCCAAGATTGGCAAAGGGCAGAAACAGCGCCGAACGCGCGCCCACCACCACGCGTGCCCCCCCCAGCGCGACATGGCGCCAGGCGCGGCGGCGTTCCGACGCCTTCAGCGCGGAATGCCACGCCACGGGTGCGGCGCCAAACCGCGCCTCGAACCGGGCCAGAAAGTTCTGCGTCAGCGCAATTTCGGGCAGCAGTATCAGGACTTGGCGACCCATCGCGAGCGCTGCGGCGATAGCTTCGGCATAGACTTCGGTCTTGCCCGATCCTGTCACGCCATCGAGCAGATAAGGCTGAAACCGCCGGGCGCGGACCGCATCGATGATCCGGTCGGCGGCCAGTGCCTGCCCTGGGTTGAGATCGGGCACGGCATGTTCGGGATCGGGCAGGGGATAGGCGCGATCGCTGTCGACCCGCACGGCTTCGAGCAGCCCGGCGCCGACCATGCCGCGCAGCACCGCATCGGACACCCCGGCGATCGTCGCCAATTCGCGGATGGTGGCCTGTTCGCCCGCCAGCCGTTCAATCGCCAGCGCACGCTGCGGGGTCAAACGGCCGGGTGTGGCCCCGGTCAGGCGGTATTCGGTGATCATCGCGCCGCCTTGCAAGGCGGCATGGCTCGACAGCGCCATCCGCGCAACCGAAGCCAGCGGCGACAGGTAATAGTCTGCGGTCCATTCAATCAAACGGCGCAAAGGCGCGGGCAGCGGCGGAACGGGCAAGCGTTGCAGCAGCGGGCGCAACTTGGCCAGCGGGAAGTCTGCACCCGGCAATTGGCCGTCGTCCCACACAATGCCGACAATCTGGCGGGGGCCGAGCGGGGCCACAATCACGCTGCCGGGTTCCACCACCATGCCAGTGGGCACGCGATAATCGAGCACTTCCAACCCGGGATTGAACACGAGGCAGCGGCAACGGGTGGCAGATGGCGTCTTGGCAGCGTTCATGTTTGTCCGGATATAAGCACGCGGACTGGGCGGGGCCAGCCCTGCGCCAGCGGACGCAAAGGAAAGTTATGCCCAAGGCAGTCATTTCGCGCCGCATCGCGGTTGGCGGCGTGTTGGCGGTGCTGGCCGGATGTGCGGCTTTGCCCCCGCTGAGCATTGACGAGGCGGTTCGCCGTTTGCTGCGGCGGGCAACGGCGCGTGCGCTGGCCCGGCTGGAACAGCCCGGTGGCGCGTGGGACCAGTTTGTGGCTGGGCTGGACCTCGCATCCGGGCTTGGCCCCGCAGGGCTCGTGCTGCATCGTACGCTGACATCGACCGATTTTCATCGCCGGCTGGATCTGTGGCTGCGTCCGGTCGCCCTGCGCGCGGCGCGCGAAGCAGCACCGCGAATTTCGGCCGCGATCAAAGTGATGGGCATTGCCAATGCCAGGGCCGTGCTGGCTGGCGGTCCGCGCGCAGCAACACAGCTTCTGCGCAGCGAATTGGAGCCGGCGGTGCTGGCGGCGATGGTGCCCGAATTCAAATCCGCGCTGCACGCGCTTGATGACCCGGTGCTGGGGCCGGTGATTGCCGCGCTGGCGGGGCTGGGCACCGATGTTCTGGCGCGCCAACTGTCGCGCCGTGCCGATGATGCCGTGTGGGCCTCGATTGGCGATGAAGAGGCAGCGATCCGCGCCGATCCCAAGGCTGATGGTGATGCGCAATTGGCGGCGATACTGGCGTATCCGTAATCCGAACGGCGCTGAGAAAAATGCGTAGAGACCAAGGGGGTTTGCCGTTTCCCGGCCTTTGCCTATAGGGCGCAGATATCCCCAGCATCAGGACGCATTTTCATGAAATTCTTCGTCGACACCGCCGACACCGCCGAAATCGCCGAAATGGCCGCCACCGGGCTGCTCGATGGCGTGACCACCAATCCCAGCCTGATCGCCAAGGCAGGCCGCGATTTCCTGGAAGTGACTGCTGAAATCTGCAAATTGACCGATGGCCCGGTCAGCGCCGAAGTGGTGGCACTCGACCACGCCGGCATGATGCGCGAAGCCGAAGTCCTTCGCAAAATCGCCAGCAATGTCTGCATCAAGGTGCCGCTGACCATCGACGGTCTGAAAACCTGCAAGGCGCTGAGCAGCGAAGGCACAATGGTCAATGTCACGCTGTGTTTTTCGGCGGCGCAGGCGCTGCTGGCAGCAAAGGCCGGGGCCACATTCGTTTCTCCGTTCGTTGGCCGTCACGATGACAACGGATTTGATGGCATGGCGTTGATCGACGATATCCGCCTGATCTACGACAATTACGATTACCGCACCGAAATTCTGGTCGCGTCGATCCGCCACGGCATCCACGTGCTCGAATCCGCGCGCATCGGCGCCGACGTGATCACCGCGCCGCCAGCCGTGATCAAAGGGCTGTTCCGCCATGTCCTGACCGAAAAGGGCATCGAAGGGTTTCTTGCAGACTGGGCCAAGACCGGCCAAAGCATCGGCTGAGCCAACCCCATTTCAGGGATGACCAACCGCCTTGCGTGACGAATCGCCTCTCGATCAGTTTCGCGCCGTGCTTGCGGGCACGGCGCGGGCGCTTGCCGAAGAACCCGAGATCGAGGTCGCCTGGACTGCCGATGCGGCAGGCCAGTCGGGCGTGGCGCTGCGCGTGCCGATGCCCCCCCGCGCATTGCCGGCCGCTCAAGTGGCCGAAGCGCGCGGTGCCACCGATTCGATGGCGCTGAAACTGCGGCTGCACAATGCCGCGTTGCATCAGGCGCGGGCTCCCGGCGAGCCTGTGGCGCGGGCGGTTTATGATGCGATTGAACAAGTGCGGTACGAGGCACTCGGTTCGGATGGTTACGCCGGCATTCGCGGCAATATCGGGGCGGCGACCGACCAGCGGCTGCTGAGCGATCCGATTGCGCGCGCCGCACGCGCCGAAGATGTGCCCTTGCAGACCGCTGTCGCTCTGCTGCTGCGGGAGGCGCTGACTGGTCAGCAGGTACCCGAAACTGCCCGGCTCGGCACCGATATGGTCCGCAGCTGGATCACGGCGAGGGCTGGCGACGATTTTTCGGCGCTGGGCGCAACGCTCGACGATCAGAAGGCATTTCAGCAACTCGCGCTCGACCTGCTCGGCCATCTCGAACTGACCCAACCCACGGATGCGCCGCCGACTGACAGCGAGGATGAAGAGGGCGAAGATCAGGACGACGGCGAAGACCAGCCCGACGAAAGCAGCGACGCCGCCGACCAGAGCCCCAGCGAAATGGCGGGCGAAACGCAAGATGGCGG
>CAIPWG010000195.1 GCA_903868655.1 uncultured Sphingomonadales bacterium | reverse complement strand
TGATCGATTGATCGAACTTACTGCGCAAACGCCGGTTTTTTGCGGCGTACAAGTGTTTGCGCGTTGGTATATTCAAGCAGGCCTTCCAACCCGCCTTCGACACCGACACCGGACTGCTTGACCCCGCCAAACGCCGCCATCGGCGACAAATGCTGGGTTTCGTTGACCCAAACCGTGCCCGACTGGATGCGTTGCGCCAATTCCCACGCCTTGTCTTCGTCGGCCGACCACACTGATCCACCCAAACCGTAATCGGTCGCATTGGTGCGTGCGATCACATCGTCGTAATCATCGAAACGGATCAACGGCAGCACGGGCCCGAATTGTTCTTCCTGAACGATGCGACTGTTTTCCGGTGGGTTGTCGAGGATCGTGATCGGCACAAAATAGCCCGGAACATCGGCCTTTTCGCCACCCATCAGGAACGTATAGCCGTTATCCTTGGCATCCTGAATCAAGCCGAGCACGCGTTCATATTGTGGCTGGTTGTTGATCGGGCCGATTTGCGTGCCCTGCTCGGACCCGTCGCCCACCTTTACCGTACCGCATAGGCCACAATTGCGTCACGCAGCGGCTCATAGATGTCCTTGTGAATGTACATCCGCTTGGTCGCGATGCAGATTTGACCATTGTTGTTGAACGCTGCCCAAAACAACTGTTCGGCGATCTTTTCGACATCGACGTCGGGCATCACGATTGCCGCATCGTTGCCGCCGAGTTCCAGCGTCACGCGTTTGAGCGTGGGCGCAGCAGAGGCCATGACCCGCCGCCCGGTTGCAGTCGATCCGGTAAAACTGATCTTGTCGAAACCCGGATGGCTGGTCATCCATGGGCCCAGCGCATCGCCACCTGTGATCACGTTCAGTACACCAGCGGGCAGAATGTCACGCGCCAGTTCACCGAATTTGAGCGTAGTCAGCGGGGTGAACGGCGATGGTTTGAGCACCATTGTGTTGCCCGCCAACAAAGCCGGGGCGACCTTGAACATCGCCAGGATCATCGGAAAATTCCAGGGCGCGATCGCGCCAACCACGCCCAGCGGAATATGCCGGGTGATGCTGACTCGATCGTCTGAATCTTCATTGACCGTCTCGGGCAAATCGAGCGCGGTGTTGGCCTGCAACCAGTAACCGGCGCCCATGATTTCGCTGCCCGCTTCGTGATGCGGCTTGCCCTGTTCAAGTGTCAGCAGCCGTTTGAAATCATCGGCATTGGCCCAGATCGCATTGGCCAGCGCCGACAGCGCCGCCTTGCGTTCGGCAATCGGGGTGGCCGCCCAACCCGGAAACGCAGCGCGCGCTGCGGCGACCGCACGATCCAAATCCTCGGGCGTGGCGTCGGGCGCTTGCGCGAATGCTGCGCCAGTCGCTGGATTGATGACATCGAACCGGGCCGTTCCTGCCTCCAGCGCGCCACCGATCAGCATGCGATACGAAGTATCCAAAGTCATCGCTCTCTCTCCCGCATATCAGCCATCCCAGGTGTTTTTCTCTGTGGCAGCCGTCGTTTGGGGTTTAACTCTGGAACAGCGCATGTCCAAGCGATTTAATTGACCGATTAACGCAGCCGACTAACCGGATACCCCTGCATCCGCTTGATCCGTCG
>CAIPWG010000194.1 GCA_903868655.1 uncultured Sphingomonadales bacterium | reverse complement strand
GCGCTCAGTGCCAGCCTTGAAGCGGTAAACTCCACCGGCGGCAACCAGCTGCCCCAGACACCGACACCGACCAAGACCACCAATTATCAAACAGGTCTGGTGTTTGCCGGTGAACGCATCAACTTTGACGGCGACTTCTATTACATCAAGGCAAGCAATTCGACGTACAGCGATCCGGCGCAGCCCGGTATCACCATCCAGAATGGTAACCCGGCAACCTATGCAGGCGTAGAAGCACAGCTCAGCGTTGTGCTGGTCAAGGGTCTGACCGGCATCGTCAACGGCCAGATCGGCAAAGCGAGTGACGATGTCACTCACTTGTGGTTGCCATCGGCGCCGAACTATACCGCGCTGGTGGGTGCGGTATATCGGTCAGGCGGGTTCAAGCTGAGCTACACGCACAAGTTCACGGGCCACCAATTTGCCAAATCGTTGCTCCTTGCAGCGGCTACCACGACCACCCTGCAGCAGAATGAAACTTACGTTCTGCCATCCTACAGCACGGGGACATTGGTCACGAGCTACACGGTGGATCGGATCACCTTTGGCGCTTCGGTCGACAACCTGTTCAATTCGCGCCCGACGACAGCAATCAGCCTCGGCAGCTACACAGCGGCCAGCAACACCTTTAGCCCGGTGGGTACGTATTACACTTTCCAGTCACCACGCACGGTTCAGGTGAGCATCAAGTACAAGTTCTAAGCCTGTTTGCGGGCATTTACGCCCAAATTGCCTTACCGGACCGGGTCGCGAAAGCGGCCCGGTTCTGGTTTTGTGGGACCCTCGACCCGCGATATGACGCCGAGCGTGTGCGACAGCACGCGACAAACCTGTCATAGGCGGTTATGGGCGCGCCATGTCCTTGACACCGAACGACCCAATCGAACCCGGCCATTCAAGTAATGCCGCCTTCCCCTCCCCCGACCTTTCGTCGTTGCGGGTCGCCTTGTTCAGCGGCAACTACAATTACGTACGCGATGGGGCCAATCAAGCGCTCAACCGGCTGGTTGGGTATTTGTTGCGCCATGGCGCAGCGGTTCGGGTCTATTCGCCAGTGGTGGACGAACCTGCTTTTGCGCCGGTAGGCGATCTGATAGCCCTGCCTTCGCTGGCGCTGCCGGGGCGCAGCGAATATCGCCTGCCGTTTGCGCTGGGTGTGGCGGCGCGGCGTGATCTGGCGGCCTTTCAACCCAATGTCGTGCACGTGTCATCGCCCGATGTCGCGGGGCACCGCGCGGTTTCGTGGTCACGCCGACGGCGGCTGCCGGTACTGGCCAGCGTCCACACCCGGTTTGACACTTATCCGCGTTATTACAACCTGGCGTGGATCGAGCCGGTGCTGACTGCGATGCTGCGCCGGTTTTACCGCCGTTGCGACGCGCTGGTCGCGCCATCCGAATCGATGGCGCAAGTGCTGCGCGACCAGCGCATGAACTATGACATCTCGCTATGGTCGCGCGGTGTCGATCGCGACACTTTCAACCCTGGTCGCCGTGATCTGGGCTGGCGCCGCGAACTCGGCATCGCCGATCATGACGTGGTGATCGGGTTTTTGGGTCGCCTGGTCATGGAAAAAGGGCTCGATGTGTTTGCCGACACGATCGATGATCTGACCCGGCGCGGTTTTGCGCATCGCGTGCTGGTTACCGGCGAAGGCCCGGCACGGGCCTGGTTTGAGGCACGGCTGCCGCAGGCAGTGTTTGCCGGGTTTCAGGCCGGCACCGATCTGGGCCGCGCGGTCGCATCGATGGATGTGCTGTTCAACCCCTCAGTCACCGAAACCTTTGGCAATGTCACGCTGGAAGCGATGGCCTGCGCGCTACCTGTGGTTGCAGCAGAGGCAACCGGAAGCGAAAGCCTGGTGCAAAACCATGTCAACGGGCGTTTGATCCGCCCCGGCGCGATCCATTCGTTTGCCGAAGCGTTGCGCGCCTATCTGGTCGATCCGGAATTGCGCGCGCGTCATGGCCAGGCCGGCGAAGCGCGCAGCCGCGATTTCAGCTGGGACCGCATCAACCAGACCGTGGCCGACACCTACATGCGGCTGATCCGGCAAAAGCAGGCGTCACGCTGAGCCTCGCTGACCACAGGCGTGCATTTATGCGCCCAGCTTGTAGTGTGGCATAGCCATGGCCGATCTGTTTGCCCCACCGCCGTCTGACAGCTCTGCTGGACCCGGCACAGCCGCGCCCGATCAGGAACCGCTGGCAGAGAGGCTGCGCCCCAAAACGTTGGGCGATATCATCGGGCAGAACCACTTGACCGGTGCCGATGGCGCGATCGGGCGGATGGTGGCGGCGGGCAAACTGTCGTCGATGATCCTGTGGGGACCGCCCGGCACCGGCAAGACCAGTATCGCGCGGCTGCTCGCCGATGCCGTGGGCATGCGCTATGTGTCGATCAGCGCTGTGTTTTCAGGTGTTGCCGACTTGCGCAAGGCTTTTGCCGAGGCAGAAAGCATGGCCGGGCTTGGGCGACGCACGCTGCTGTTTGTGGATGAAATCCACCGTTTCAACCGCGCACAACAAGATGGATTTCTGCCGTTTGTCGAACGCGGCACGGTTACACTGATCGGTGCAACCACTGAAAACCCCAGCTTTGCGTTGAATGCCGCTTTGCTTAGCCGCGCGCAAGTGCTGATTCTGCATCGGCTTGATGCCGCTGCGCTTGGCCAATTGCTGGTCCGCACCGAGGACCTTACCGGAGTGCCGCTGCCGCTGACCCCATCTGCGCGCGAGGCGTTGATCGCGTCGGCCGATGGCGATGGGCGGTTTCTGATCAACCAAGCTGAAATGCTGCTCGATGTTTCGCTGCCGGCGCCGCTCGATCCGGCGGAGCTGTCGAAATTCCTGATGAGGCGCATGGCGGTTTACGACAAAGACCGTGATGGACATTACAATCTGATCTCTGCGCTGCACAAATCGTTGCGCGGATCCGATCCGCAGGCCGCGTTGTATTATCTGGCACGAATGCTGACCGCAGGCGAAGATCCGCTGTTTGTGCTGCGTCGGCTGGTGCGGTTTGCCAGCGAAGATATCGGTCTGGCTGATCCACAAGCACTGATCCAATGCCTTGCTGCCAAAGATGCCTATGATTTTCTGGGCAGTCCCGAGGGCGAACTGGCGATTGTGCAAGCCTGCCTGTATTGCGCCACCGCGCCCAAATCGAACGCGGCCTATCTGGCGCAAAAGGCGGCCTTTGCTACCGCGCGCGAAACCGGATCGCTGGCGCCACCTTCCAATATTCTCAACGCGCCGACCAAGCTGATGAAAGATATTGGTTATGGGGCAGGCTATGCCTATGAACATGACGCACCCGACGGCTTTTACGGCGCGGATTATTGGCCCGAAGGCATGGCACGGCACACTTTCTACCGCCCGGTGGAGCGTGGCTTTGAACGCGAGGTGCTACGCCGCCTCGACTGGTGGGACAAGCGCCGAACCGAACGGCGCGGGGAATGACACCCGAACGGTTCCGTCACTTCGCCGCTATCGACTGGTCCGGCGCAGCGGGTGAAAGGCAGCGCGGAATCGCCATCGCCCTGTGCGCCGCCGGAAATGCGGCGCCATCCGTGATCCGTCCTGGCCATGTCTGGTCGCGCGCCGAAGTCCTGAATTGGCTGCGCGACGATCTGCCGCCCGATACCCTGGTCGGGATGGATCTGGGCATATCTCTGCCGTTTGTCGACGCAGGCGGCTTTTTTCCCGGCTGGGAAGGCACGCCTGCCGACGCGCATACGCTATGGGCGCTGGTCGACGCGCTTTCCACCGATCCCCATTGGGCGGCGGGCAGTTTTGTCGATCATCCCGAAATCGCGCGCCATTTTCGCCGCCATGGCGGACGGCAGGGTGATTGTTTTTCCCCCGGGCGCGGGCGCATGCGCGTGACCGAACGCGCGCAAGAAGCGATGGGGTGCAAACCCACTTCCAATTTCAACCTCGTCGGTGCGGCGCAAGTCGGCAAATCCAGTCTGACAGGGATGCGCATACTCCACGCCTTGCGCGCGCATATCCCCGTCTGGCCGATCACCCCCCTGCCCATAACCGGCAGCGTGATCTGCGAAATCTATACCACCATCGCCGCGGTAGCAGCCGGACGCAGCCCCGGGCGATCCAAAATCCGCACCGGCGCCGAACTGGATGAGGCGCTCATCAACCTCTACAGCCGCCCCCACGGCCACACGGGCCCAATCGACGATCACACAAGCGACGCGCTGATCAGCGCGGCATGGCTGCGCCACGTCGTCTGCGACCCGGCATTATGGCGTCCCAAGGGCCTGACACCGCAAATTGCTGCAACCGAGGGCTGGACCTTTGGCGCCCGATGAGGCTATGGGCACAAAACAAGAGATGGCCGGCTTAGCTCAGTTGGTAGAGCACCTGATTTGTAATCAGGGGGCCAGGGGTTCGAATCCTCTAGCCGGCACCATTGTTCCAATCACCAGCATGAAAATTTCTCCCGCTTGCTCGGGCGACGTACAGTGGCACGGTCAAAGCTGACTTTGCCGATCGATGAGGTTGCCTTTATGTGATGCTGTACAGCGGTGGGTTAGGCGTGAATTTGCAACGCGGACCCGCACTCTCACAGTCCGGCAGAAGGCACCGCACCAAATGTCCTCGATTATCACATTGCTCGCGTTGCTTATGATCGCACTCCTGTTTGGTGGGATGGTTCTTTTTTCCTTTGGTTTTGCGGCCTTTCTGTTTTCAGCGCTTCCTAAGGACCTTGCGCGAAAAGCGATCCGGCAGGCGTTCCCGCATTTTTATGCTTTTGTCATCGCCTCCGCAGGGCTTGCAGCCGCGCTGGTGTACGTGCGTGATACCCGTGCGGCAGTGGCTCTGATAGTCATCGCAAGCACTGCAGTGCTTGCGCGCCAGGTGCTGATGCCGGCCATCAACCGCGCGACCGATGCCGGCGCGAAAGCCCGGTTTAAATGGCTCCATGCAGCGTCGGTCGT
>CAIPWG010000193.1 GCA_903868655.1 uncultured Sphingomonadales bacterium | reverse complement strand
TCGGGGCACGCTATTACGATTGCGTCGGCCTGTGCGAACCGCGCGTGCAGCGCGCGCAATTCGGCGAGGATCGCGCCATGGGTTTCGACATCGGGATTGACCAGTGGCAGCGTGACATCAGCCGGGTACAATCGGTCGATCGTGGCGCCGGGGGGCAGCAATTCTGCGCACAGATCTAGCAACCGCGCGCTATGCGAGACGGCGCGTGTACTGCCGCAAAGGAACAGGACGCGCATTAGGCAGCGGCCCGTTGTGCGGATGTTTGCGAAACGTCCACGGGTAAAACTTCTCCTCCATAACTTGCCGCCAGAAAATGCTGGCCCACGTGGCTCCAGCACAGTGCGGATATTCCGGCCTTGCTGAGTGTGCGCATCGGCAGGAATTCGCGCACGGCCCGATCGAATATCGCGACGGTGCCGCCATAGCTGCCGCTGGCGATCCAGCGTCCACAGGGACTTGCTGCCACGCATTTGACGGAATTGGGGTGGGGCGTTTCGTACGCCTGTTCGCCCTGCTGGAGCCAGAGTCGCAGCATGCGGTCGCGTCCGACGCTAGCAAACCCGTCGTCCGCGACAGTGCAGGCAGCATTGGCGATGCGCGTATGGGCTCGCGGCACGCGGCGCAGCTCCACGCCGGTCGCCAGATCGTGCCAGGCAATATCCGTGTTGGCGCAGACCGAAAAAAGCACGCCGGCGGCACTCGCGAGCCCTTTGACTGCATGCGCGTAGGGCTTGATGACGCGCACCAGGGCCAGATCGGCACGGGCATCGAACAGCAGGATTTCGCCGGTATAGGCGCCCACGGCCAGATGCGGCGTACCGTCCAGATCAAACGCTGCCGCGCAATTGAGCGGTGCGTGATGGCAATAGTGCACTGCGCCAGCGTTTGCATCGCAGACTTCGCCAAGATGGCCGCCCGACCAGATGCGGCCGCCCGCCGCGCAAAGAAAATTGCTCAACGCACCGACATGACCGACGCAGGCACCATTTGCGCGCATTTGTCCGGCATCGCCGATCGTCAGGCATGTTCCGGCCTGTTCGATCACCGCGTTGATCGCCGGGCCTGCCTTGACGCCAGTCATGTCCCATGCCCCAGTCAACGGATCGAACAGCGCATAAGTCGTGCCGAACGTGCCGACCACGATGCCTCCATTCGGACAGACGGCGGCGGCGCGTGCCCAGGTTTGGGACGGAAGCTCTGACCGGGCGATCAGGCGTGGCAAATAGGATGTCATGTCCCATACCGCCAGCATTCGGTCATAGCCCAGCGTCACCATGCGCGCACCGCCGCGTGCCAGAACCAGTTTCTTGATCCCCGCCTCGTGCGCAGGCACGAAAATCGGTGCGCCGTCCTGCACGACCGCAATCCGGCCGAGGTCATCGCCGGCGACGATCCGGCCATCGGGGAGGATTTCGACGCAATCGCTTCGCATTCCGAGGTCTGTGACCGCAACACAGGTGCCGTGCTCCGCGTTCCAGGTTCGCAAAGTACCGTCGACACTGCTGGTCACGAAGCAACGATCATCGATCCATGCTAGCGAAAGGATATTGCCGGTATGACCCTTCATCTCGTGGCGCTGAGCGCCGTCTGCGCCAAAAACCCGGACCACCCGGTCCAGCGCGCAAGTCGCAATCAGGCTGTCGTCGGGGGAAAACCGCGCCATGTCGACATCGTCGCCATGGCCGGTCAGGACCGCGGTCAGGCGCAGATCGGGCACTGACCAGATCCGCGCGGAATAATCGCTGCTTGCGCTGACCAGATAACGCCACCATGCTG
>CAIPWG010000192.1 GCA_903868655.1 uncultured Sphingomonadales bacterium | reverse complement strand
CGCTGGCCCGCAGTGATGCGTGGGCGATGACCGGCATGGCGCGTGGCAGCAGAGCGAGGATTAGGGTTGTTCATGATATGTTCCGTGTGCATTTTCAGTGTGCGAACGCTTTTGTGCGGCAAACCGGATGCAATTGGATCGCAGGCGGAGACAGTTTGGCCAATCGGGGTTGGGATCATCACAGCGCGTCCTTTCGAATCGATATAGGATTTTTCCTAAATTGATTGGAAAATTCTTTTGGTCTAGGAAAAATCCTTCGAATTTGGGGAAGGTTTCGATTGCGATGCCGCTAGACAATGCCGACGAGGGACAAGGCCGTGCCCGGCTGATCGAATTGGCACGTATGCGCGGGGTCAGCCTTTCGGCGCTGTCCGCCATGATCGGTCGCAATGCTGCTTATCTGCAGCAGTTTGTGCGCAAGGGATCGCCACGCAAACTCGAAGAAAATGATCGCCGTACGCTGGCGCAATTTTTCGGCGTGGCAGAAACCGAACTGGGCGGGCCAGAGCTGCCGGGCGTGGCGGTCGTCCTGCCCGGCGGGATGGCATCGGCAAATCGGGGAACGCGCGCTGCATTGGCACAGTGGGTCGATATACCCCGGCTTGCGCTGGGCGCATCAGCAGGGCCGGGGGCGGTGGCGCGTGACGAAGTGGCCGATGACCGGTTGCGGTTCAGCCAGCGCTGGTTGCGCACGCTGGGACTCGATCCGGCACATTTGTCGGTAATCGAGGTTGCGGGTGATTCGATGGAACCGGGTTTGCGCGATGGCGACGAAATTCTTGTCGACCGTGCGCTGGGGCCTTGGCGCGACGGCATCCATGTGGTGCGGATCGATGATGTGCTGCTGGTCAAACGGCTGGAACTGGGGGCTGCCGGCATGATTCGGGTGATTAGCGACAATCCTGCTTATGCAAACATCGACCGGACGCGCGACCAAGTGGTGATTGTCGGGCGCGTGGTATGGAAAGGCGGGCGTATCTGAAGCTCTTGCGCTTCGGCGTGCCGCGCATCATGTTGGACGCGATGACCGAACCTGCGACCCAGCCCGAACCGCCGCTCAAAGTGGCGATCATTCCTGTCACCCCGTTGCAGCAGAACTGCACTTTGGTGTGGTGCACCAAGACAATGCGCGGCGCTTTTGTGGACGCGGGAGGTGACTTGGCAAAATTGCGCCAGGCGATCGCCAAAACCGGAGTGA
The DNA here is from genome assembly GCA_903868655.1 of uncultured Sphingomonadales bacterium. Lineage (GTDB taxonomy): Bacteria > Pseudomonadota > Alphaproteobacteria > Sphingomonadales > Sphingomonadaceae > Novosphingobium. The sequence continues at coordinate 1,786 of CAIPWG010000192.1, read as the reverse complement.
TCATCGAAAAGCTGCTGGTGACCCATGGCCATATCGATCATTGCGGCAGCACCGGCGCATTTGCGCGCGAACTGGGCGTGCCGATCGAAGGGCCGGAAGAGGCTGATCGTTTCTGGATTTCGCGTCTTGACGATGATGGTCGCAAATACGGGATCGATGGTGAAGTGTTCGAACCGAACCGGTGGCTGCACGATGGCGACACGGTAACGATCGGCGAATGCGTGCTCGATGTCGTGCATTGCCCGGGACATACGCCGGGGCATGTGGTGTTTTTCCACGCGCCATCGCGCTTTGCCATTGTTGGCGATGTCTTGTTCCAGGGTTCGATCGGGCGCACCGATTTTCCGATGGGCAATCACGCGCAACTGATCGCGTCGATCACGCAGAAATTATGGCCGTTGGGCAATGACGTGACGTTTGTGCCAGGCCACGGTCCGGTCAGCACATTTGGCCGCGAGCGGCAGATCAATTCCTACGTCAGCGATTCGATGTTGGCATGACATCCTCCCCGCTGTGGGGAGGATGTCATGCATTCTACATCGTGTAGGCGATCGTAGCGGCCCATACAGCCAGGCCGAGTTGGCTCAGCATCGTCACCAGGGTGCCGACCATTCGGCCAGCCCGCAGCGGGCCACCGTCCATGCCCACGCCATGCGCAACACGCGCCAGCGTGAACGCGCCTGCGACACCTGCCAGCCAGGCATTGCCCGGACGCGCAGCTTCGATCACCGCGATCAGGATCAGCACGAGCGGGGCATTTTCAATAAAATTGGCTTGCGCGCGCATCCGGCGGATGAGGCCTTCGTCACCCGCGTCACCCACGCTGATCTTTTTTGCGTTGCGCACCTGGCCGATGCGGATTGACAGCCACAGATTCACTATGGCGGCGGCGGCCGCCGCCGAAAGGCTTATGGGCAGGTACATCCTTGTCTATGCTCCCTCGTTTTTCCGGGCTGTTTCCCGGTTTCGTCCCATGGCTAGCCTAGCGCGGCTTGCAAATCATCCGAAAATGCGTATAGGCCCCCCTTCGCCCGCGAGCGGCAAGGTTCTCCAGTGCTTTCTTTGACCAGTTTGTTTCGTGCACACCGTTGCATCGATTTGGTTATCGGGGGTTGTCTGGCGTCTCATTCTTGCCTAACGCGCCCGTGACATAGACTTTAGTTGATCAGGAACAGGTGCCGAGATGGCCGTCCCCAAGCGAAAAACCTCGCCGTCGCGTCGCGGCATGCGTCGTAGCCACGATGCTCTGACGCCCCACGCATTCCATGAATGCTCGAACTGCGGCGAATTGAAGCGGCCGCACAACTTGTGCGGCGCTTGTGGCCATTACAATGGCCGCGAAGTGATTGCAGTCGGTAGCTGAGGCTGATTGTGGATCCCGGATCGTTTGGCGATCCGGCGCGTCCACGATTGGTTTACTGTAATACTGAACATCACTGCGGGCTGTATAGCTATCCGTATTGCGATTCGGGCCACCGTGCCCATCGCCCGGATATGGCAGATACGCAAAAGGGGATCGTTACACCATGAGCTTGCCGCGTATCGCTGTTGACGCGATGGGCGGCGACGAAGGTGTGCACGTCATGATCGCGGGGGCGGCTTTGGCTGCCGCGCGCAACCCTCTTCTCAATTTTTTGATGGTCGGAGATGAAGCCCGGGTCGCAGCCGCGATCGCGGGCCATGCGGGTTTGGCCGAAAAATGCGTCGTGCGCCATGCGCCGGATGTGGTCGCCGGCGATGAAAAGCCAACTCAGGCCCTGCGCCGCGCGCGAACGACATCGATGGG
>CAIPWG010000191.1 GCA_903868655.1 uncultured Sphingomonadales bacterium | reverse complement strand
CTGAGCCCGCAAGTCCGCGCGCTCTATGCCAGCGGAGACCGACGCGCCGCCGATGCGTTCCAGATCTATTACATGATGATCAATATCGGCGCGTTTGTCGCCCCGTTGGCAACCGGCACGCTCGCTGCACTCTATGGCTGGCATACCGGCTTTGCCTTTGCCGGCATCGGCATGTCGATCGGTCTGCTGGTCTATCTTGCCGGCCTGTCCTACCTGCCGCCCGATCCGCCGCGTGCGCCAGCCCGTCAGGACAAGGCGCCCAGCTTGACACCCGCGGAATGGCGACGGATCATCGCGGTGCTGGCGGTGTGGCCGGTCAATGTGGCGTTCTGGATAGCCCAGACCCAAATCTGGAATGTCTACAACTTGTGGGTGCGCGACCACGTGGCGCTGCGTCTGGGGTCGTTTTCAGTACCGATCCCATGGTTCACCGCGCTCGATGGCATCGCACCGCTGATATGGACCCCGCTGTTGCTGGCGCTGTGGAAACGCCAGCGCGATGCGGGGCGAGAGGCCGATATTCCGACCAAGCTGGCCATCGGTTGTCTGATCTTTGGCGGTGCGACGATGATCCTGGCAGTGGGGCCATGGCTGGGCAGCGATGGCCGTGCGCCGATCGTGCTGCCACTTGCGTTCCATTTGCTGTCGAATTTGGGCTGGTGCTTTGTCACCCCGATCATGCTGGCCTACCATGCCGATGCCGCGCCTGATCGTTGGCGCGGGACAATGTTGGGGGTCAATGTTCTGGCCACTTTTGTGGCCCAATTGATCACCGGCAACATGGGCGGCTTTTATGAAAGCGTCAGCGGTTTTGTCTTCTGGACCAGCAATGCGGCGATCGTCGGCGGGGCCGGGCTGGCGCTGCTGATCATCGCCCCATGGTTGCGCCGGATCGATCCCGCCGCGCGCACACCGCAGATCAGCGTTTGATCACATCGGCCTCATGCCACACCACAGCCTGCGCCACTTTGATGCAATCCATACCGCCATCCCAAGTCATCACGGGCGAACCGTAAAGCCGCCAACCCTCGGCCAGCGCCTCTGACACGCGCTCGCAAAAGGCGCGGTCGTCTTTGCCGGTCAACAGGCGATAGATCGGGCGGTCTTCGGGGGTCTGATGCATCGTTGTGGTTTAGCAGGCTGGTTCCACATCGCCAACGCCATCGTTGTTCGCCGCGACCAGCTTTCCGCTGCGCATCCACCGCAACACCGGCACGATCAGGATCGCACAGGCAGTCAGGCTGACACCGGCATCCATGAAAAACTGCCCCTGCACAGTGCCGGCCAGTTGATAGCCCCAGCCGTCAAGCGCCAGCATGTATGTATAAGGCATCAAGGCCGCCGTGGTCAGCAACCCGAACTGTGAAGCGGCAATCGCGCTGCCCCGTCGGATCGAGCCAAAAATAATCGCATTTTGCGCCACTTGCGCAACCGACTGGGCGATGTTTTCGCCCGCAACCGCCACAATATAGACAACCGCCGTATGCGGCAGGCCGATCACCAGCGCCGTGAACACCGCGCCGAGCGAACCAATGCCCAGATAAAGCAAGGCCGCGTGAACATGGCGCAGGCACCACCGCCCGATCAACGCCGCCCCCATTCCGATCACAGTGGCTCCAAAGCCATTGGCGGCATCGACGACATGCGCAGAAACATGAAAGTCCGGCCCCAGTCCGCCAAAGGCATTGGTCAGTGTGAACGCGGCACCCGGCATCCCCAGCATGATGGCAATGCGCAGCACCAGCGGCTGGCGGATCAGCACCGCCAGATCGCGCGCCAATGCTGCAAAACTCTCACGCACAGCTTTCCGCCCAAAATCTGCCGTCGGGATCAAGCGTAACACCGTCAAAGGCAACAATCCGATCGCGCCAACTGCGATTTGTCCGAGCGGTGCGGGCAGGCTGGTGATCAGCTCATACTGGCAAAACGCACCGATTCCGAAACCGACGCCGTTGCCGATCGTGAACCATGCCCCGATGGTATCATCCATCGCTTTGGGCAGTGCAGCCCCCAACCACCCCCCCAGCGCGGTGGTCAACATCACCAAAGCGAGTGCATCGGCCATCATCAACGGCGCAATCAATGGCCCGGTTGGCGACACACCCAGCATGATCGCGGTCAAAGCCGCCGCCACGAACCCGAGCCCATGCGCCCACGCCCGCCTGCTCATCAGCGTATCGAGTATGGGCGCCACCAGAAAGGTGGCGAGCGAAGCGAGCCCCGACAAGGCGGTCACACTGGCAATCACCGGCTGGCTGACTCCGTGCGCCGCCATGATCTGCGGCATTGTCACCAGCACCCCGGCATAGCAGAAGCCATAAGCCGCATTCGACAGGCCCATTGCCCATACGAACCGGGGGCGGTCTTGTGCTGTCTCGCTCATCCTGACATTGCGCCCCAAGGGGCAACCACTGCCCGATGCGCAACCTGTCGCAGACCGAGGCCGCGATCAACTGCCTTTGCCAAAAGGATTTGTGCGTGCCGACGACCCTAAAGAATGTATTTCGACAAGTCGGTGTTGCTGGCCAATTGCGCCAGCCGCTCGGCAACATAGGCTTCATCGATCGTCACGGTGGCATCCACGCGGTCTTCGGCATCGAAGCTGACGTCTTCGAGCAGCTTTTCCATGACCGTCTGCAACCGTCGTGCGCCGATGTTTTCGATGCTGTCGTTCACTTGCGCAGCCGTGCGCGCAATCGCGCGAATCGCGCCTGGGGTGAACTGCAGCGTGACCTGCTCGGTGGCCAGCAGGGCGCAATACTGTTCGACCAGATTGGCGCGCGTTTCTGACAGGATACGCACGAAATCATTCTCGGACAGCGCCTGCAATTCTACGCGTATCGGCAAACGGCCCTGTAATTCGGGCAGCATGTCGCTCGGCTTGGCGATATGGAACGCACCCGACGCGATGAACAACACATGGTCGGTCTTCATCGGGCCATATTTGGTGGCAACCGTCGTGCCTTCGATCAGCGGCAGCAAGTCGCGCTGTACGCCTTCGCGGCTGACCGAGCCGCCGCGCACATCGCTTACCGCGATCTTGTCAATTTCATCGAGGAACACGATGCCGTTGGTTTCGGCATTGATCAGCGCCACGCGCGCCACATCGTCCTGGTCCATCCGCTTTTCGGCTTCTTCGTCGATCAGCTTGTCCCAGGCATCAGGCACGCGCAGCTTGCGGCGTTTGGTCGGCTGGCGGCCCATCGCCTTGCCCATCATCTCCGACAAGTTGATCATGCCGATCCCGCCACCCATGCCAGGAACGTCCATCGCCATCGACGGGCTGTCCTCGACATCGATTTCCACTTCGACATCAGCCATCGCGCCTTCGACGATCCGCTGCCGAAAACTCTCGCGCGTCGCTTCGCTCGCACCATCGCCCACCAGCGCTTTCAACAGGCGGTCCATCGCCGCTTTGCTGGCCGCCTCACGAACGGCTTCGCGGCGGCGCGCCTTTTCCAGCCGCACGGCTTCTTCGGCCAGATCGCGCGCGATCTGTTCGACATCACGGCCCACATAGCCGACTTCGGTAAACTTGGTCGCTTCCACTTTGACAAACGGCGCATCAGCCAATTTGGCCAGCCGCCGGCTGATCTCGGTCTTGCCGCAGCCGGTGGGCCCGATCATCAGAATGTTTTTCGGGCTGACTTCGTCGCGCAAGCTCGGGTGCAGCCGCTGCCGCCGCCAGCGGTTGCGCAAGGCGACTGCTACGGCGCGTTTGGCGTCCTGCTGGCCGACAATATGTTCATCAAGCGCGCGGACAATGGCTTTGGGGGTAAGGGCATCGCTCATGGTGATTCAGACTTCTTCCAGCGTCACGCGGTCGTTGGTGTAGACACAGATGTCGGCCGCAACCTGCATCGCACGCCGGGCAATCGTTTCGGGATCGGATTCATAGCCTGCGATCGCGCGGCCAGCGGCCAGCGCGTAATTGCCGCCCGATCCAATCGCGGCGATCACGCAGTCTCCCACCGCTTCGGGTTCGAGCACATCGCCATTGCCGGTCAGCACCAGCAACGTATCCTCATCGGCGACGATCATCAGTGCTTCGAGATTGCGCAGGTATTTGTCAGTGCGCCAGTCTTTGGCCAGTTCGACCGCCGCGCGCAGCAATTGCCCGCGATGCGCCTCCAGCTTGCGCTCCAGGCGTTCGAACAGGGTAAAGGCATCGGCTGTGGCACCGGCAAACCCGGCAATCACTTTGCCGGCTTCGCCCAGGCGGCGCACTTTGCGCGCGTTTGGTTTCATCACGGTGTTGCCCATCGACACCTGGCCATCGCCTGCGATGACCGTGCGTCCGTTCTTGCGCACACCGATAATGGTGGTTCCGTGCCACTGGATCATACCGTGGCTGGTTGCATGTTCGCTCATGCCCCGGATATGGGGGGCATGCTTCGGCAATCAATAGCTTGGGGCTGCGCCGCAGCGCCGACCGATCAGCTGCCGTTCGGACCAGTACCACCCGGGCGGCCACCACCGGCGCCGCCTTGGCCCGGTGTGCCCCCGGGCAAGGCGCCCACAGTGCCGATATTGCCGAACAAGTCTTCAAAGAAGCTGCGATCACGGCCAAGCGTCGGGGTCTTGTGCGCATCCGGATCGATCCGAAGCGCACGCTCGACCCCACCACGCGACACGTCGGACACGGTGCCCGCGGGATCAAACGCAACACGCATGATCGAGCCGGCATATATACGCGGCCGGGCAAAGGGGCGCTGTGCGGTATCGAGCGAAATATAATACCAAGACTGCTGGCCAAACTGGCTTTTCATCGTGGGTTGGCCCAACGAACGTTCAACCGAAAGGCGGTTGTCCACCCCAGGCAGCACCGACTGGGTCAGGGCAGGATCGACCAGATAGCCACGGTGATCGCGAATCGTGCTGCATCCGCCCGCGCACAACAACAGCGCGCAGCCCAGACCGGCCCGCAAGCCTGTTGTCCGTGCCAGAATACCCAGCCCCATGGTCCGCTCGATCTGCATTGCCACCTTTCACACCTGCCTGAACAGATAACTGCACCGCGGGTCGTTTGCCTTCGCGCCCGCGCTGTTTATAGCACACGCCTTAGGCATCAAACCGCGATCCCGCAATGGCGGGCGCGCGGTTTGGTGCAAGGGGCGCTTTGAAACCCCATGCGATCAACGGCACAGCAATGCCTGCGCCAGTAGAAAAGGACGGACCACCCGGTGATGTCGCGATTTGCGAAATGGCTTCGGCCAAGCCCTGACCCTCGTGAGGCGATCCGCCCGCTGTGGCATCGGGTTGTGGAAATCGCGCGCGAGAAGGAATGGTATCGCGACTGCGGCGTGGCCGACACGGTCGCCGGGCGGTTTGATGCGATCACGCTGATTCTCGCGCTGGTGCTGATCCGGATGGAACGCGACGACGCTTTGGCCGATGCCTCGGTGCGGCTGACCGAGCTGTTTGTCGACGATATGGACGGGCAATTGCGGCAGGGCGGGGTTGGCGACCTGATTGTGGGCAAACACATCGGCACGCTGATGAGCACGCTGGGCGGTCGGCTGGGTGCCTATCGCGCTGCGCTGAACGAAGGCGAAGAGGCCACCACCGCTGCGGTTGCGCGCAATGTCACACTGGGCGACGGGGTTGATCCTGCGCTGGTCGCGCGCCGTGCACGCGCATTTGCTGCTGGTCTTGCGGCCACGCCGACGATGCGCGTGCTGACCGCGGAAATTGGCCGATGACCACGCCTGCCAGTCCCGAATGGGTACGGATCATCGATGTGCGCCATCTGCCGGCTGGCCAGGTTGAAATCCTCGCCGATGACACCGAACGGCGCCGGCTTGCTGGTCGTTTTGGCCTGACTTCAATCGATGATCTGGTCGCCACAGTTGCCATGCAGGCGCTCGAAACCGGCATTTCCGTAACGGGACGCATTCGTGCCGCGATTATCCAGCCTTGCGCGATATCGGGTGAAGATTTCGCGGTGGCTATCGACGAACCGGTCGATTTGCGGTTTGTGCCGACGCGCGACCCGGCCACGCCTGACGAAGAAATCGAAATCTCTGCCGACGATTGCGACGAAATCGAATTCGACGGGCTGAATTTTGATCTGGGTGAAACGCTGGCACAAACACTGGCCTTGTCGATCGATCCCTTCGCCCAAGGCCCCGATGCTGATCGTGCGCGCGCCGAACACGGTCTGGCCGGCGAAAGCGGCAATGGCGCATTCGCCGCACTCGCTGCCTTGACCAGCAAAGATTCCGCGTGACCACCAGCGAACAGCGCGCACCGGGCGATCGGCAGGGCGACCTGACACGCGGACCGATCATGGGTACGTTGCTGCGCTTTTCCGCGCCGACGCTGTTGGCCAATGTGCTGCAATCGCTCAATGGCACAGTCAACACGATCTGGGTCGGACGGCTGCTGGGCGGAAATGCGCTGGCCGCCACGGCCAATGCCAATGTGGTGATGTTTCTGGTATTTGCCGCCACCTTTGGCTTTGGCATGGCCGCAACGGTCAAGATCGGGCAATCGTTCGGCGCGGGCAATATCGATGCGGCCCGCCGGACATTCGGCACCGCCCTGGGGTTTTGTGTCGGCCTGTCACTGCTGGTTGCGGTTGTTGGTTGGTTTGCGACCCCTGCCTTGCTCCACGCGATGTCGACACCTCCACAAGTCTTTGCGTTTGCACTCGCCTATCTGCGGGTCATTTTCATCGCCATCCCCGCCCAGATGGTCACCGTCATTTTGGGCATGTCGTTGCGCGGGGCAGGCGACGCGGCGACGCCCTTGCGGTTCATGATCCTGTCGGTCGCGCTGGATGTCGGGTTCAATCCGTTGCTGATTGGCGGGTTCGGGCCAATCCCGGCGCTCGGCATCGCCGGGTCTGCGGTCGCCACAACGATCGCCACAGTGGTCTCGATGCTGGCGTTTGTCGTCTATCTCTATGCGCGTGATTTGCCGATCCGCCTGTTGGGTCGCGAAGTGCGCTATCTGGTGCCGCATCCGGCCGAGCTGCGCTTTATCATCACCAAAGGCCTGCCAATGGGCGCGCAGATGCTGCTCATTTCGATGGCGGGGATCATCATGGTCGGCCTGGTGAACCGCGAAGGCGGCACTGCCGGCGCCGCCTATGGCGCCAGTCTGCAAGTGTGGACGTATCTGCAGATGCCGGCGCTGGCGATATCAGCAGCGGTCAGCGCGATGGCTGCCCAAACCATCGGTGCGCGGCTGTTCAACCGGCTGGACGCGATCACCCGCGCCGGGATCATGCTCAATCTGGCGATGACCGGGGTGATGACGGTCTTGCTGCTGATGTTTGACCGCCCCGTGCTCGAACTGTTTCTGGGATCGCACAGCCCTGCCGTGGCGCTGGCCAGGCATATCCAGTTCCTCGCCAGTTGGAGCTACATGCTGTTTGGCGTCACTATCGTACTGTTCGGCACAATGCGCGCCGCCGGCACGGTTTCACCGCCTCTGCTCGTACTGGGCATCGCCATGTATCCCGGACGACTTGGTTTTTACGCGCTGTGTTACCCTACACTCGGTATGGATGCGATCTGGCTCAGCTTTCCGATCGGGTCGGCGATTGCGGTTGTTTTGGCCTGGGGGTCGTACCGCCTGATCCCGTGGCGCGCGCGCGCAGAGGCGACGCGCATGGTTCCTGCGCGCGCGACCTAACGATTTTGCGCGCGCCAACGTTGGGTGGTGCGCTCGATCATCTGCTCCTCGCCGCCAGACCTGCCCCATTGCGCCGAAAATGACGGGTCGGCCGATGCGGGACGCAGCGATTCATCCAGATCATCAAACGACACGCGCATCGGGATCGACACGCCTTCGCCGCAGACAATGCATTCGCGGTTCCGCAAGGCGGGGATCGCATCCATGAAACCACGCGCGCCTTCGGGCATGGCCGCACGCACATGCGCCTGGTCGCGCTCGTTGTTCAGCCGCATGGCGATGATCGTGCCGCATTGCGACAGCACCCCTTCGGCCAAATCGGATGGCCGCTGCGTAATCAGCCCGAGGCTGACCCCGTATTTGCGCCCTTCCTTGGCGATGCGTGACAACACGCGCGCCACCGAAGAACCGTCGGAATTGCGCTCGTTGGGCACATAGCGGTGCGCCTCTTCGCACACCAGCAGGATAGGCCGGGTTTCTTCATCGCGCGCCCATACCGCAAAATCGAACACCAGCCGCGACAGCACTGCAACCACGGTCGAGGTGATTTCCGAAGGCACGCCCGACACGTCGATGATTGAAATCGGTTTGCCATTGGCCGGCAGGCGGAACACTTGCGCGATAAAATCGGTCATGCAATCGCCCACCAACATGCCCGAAAACATGAATTGATAACGCGGGTCGGCGCGGACTTCCTCGATCTTGGTCTTGATCCGTTGATAGGGGATCGAGCCTGTGCCCTTGTCGAGCTTGCCCATTTCATTGACCACTGTGTTGAGCAGGTCTGACAACAGATAAGGGATTGGCGAATCGACCGTGATCTTGCCAATCGCGGCGGCCAACCGGCTCTTGGCGCGTGCCTGTTGCAGGCACCGCGCCAGAATGTCGGAATCGACCACGCGGTCAGACCCGCTCGAAGTCAGGAACACCTCGCAATGTTCCTCAAAATTCATCAGCCAATAAGGCATCTGCAAGTTCGACACATCGAGCAGATGGCCACGGCTGCGAAACGCCGAAATATATTCGCCATGCGGGTCGATCATGACGATGTGACCTTCGGGCGCCAGCTCGCAGATCCGGTGAAGGATCAGTGATGCTGTCGTCGACTTGCCAGTCCCGGTGGAGCCCAGCAGAGCGAAATGCTTGCCCAGGAAGCTGTCGATATACAGCCCGGCACGAATATCACGGGTGGGATGCACGGTGCCAATGCCGATATTGGCGCGGCCATCGCTGGCATAAATCTGGCGCAAATCAGAACTGGTGGCGACATGGACCAACGCGCCCGGCATAGGATAACGCGTAACCCCGCGCCGAAATGCATAGATATTGCCGGTCAGGCGTTCGGTATCGCCTTCCCCCAGAAAATCGACTTCGGCGACAATCCCGCCGTGGTCTTCGGCGGCGGTGGCCTGCCGCATCGTACGCACGACACCCAGCAACCACATCGCGCCGACCCGGATCTTGATCTGGCTGGCAACTTGTCCCGACATGGCAATCGCCGGATCGGCATCGCCGAGACAGATCTGCAGGCGGGCGGGATCGAGCACGACATGCGCCGTACCGCCGGAAACATCCCGCACCACGCCGATTGGCCGCTGCGCATTGTCACGACTGACCGCCACGCTATCGACGCTATCCGCACCGCACGACACCTGCTCTGCCCCTGAGCCGCGCGCGGTTTCAAACACGCTGTTGCCTGCTTTTCATGGACTTGGTCCCTTTTCCCGTCGTCGCACATCAAACCGGTCGACTTGCGTCGTGGCCTACGTGATAGTCCTGATCTGGTTAATTCCGGGCTAAAGCCGCGCAGTCCGAACCTGACGCCGGCGCACCCATCATTTTTTCAATCACGGCAATCACATCAATTCGCTAAACGGCGCCTTGGGGGGATGCTAGGACACCAGCCAGCAAACATGGAAAAAGGATCAAGCGATGCCCGGTGACAACGCCAAGAAAGCCCTAATCGACAGCCTGAACGGACTGCTCGCCGATCTGTTTGCGCTCTATCTCAAGACCAAGAATTACCATTGGCATGTTGCCGGGCCGCAGTTCCGCGATCTGCATCTGCTGTTCGACGAACATGCCACCGAACTGTTCGCGCTGACCGACATCGTTGCCGAACGCGTGCGCAAGAACGCAGGCGCCACGCTGACCTCCATCGGCGCGATTGCTGCCAAAACCAGCATTGCCGATGATGACCGCGATAGCCTGGACGCTCTGGCCATGGTGCGCGTGCTGCGCGATGACAATATCACGTTGATCGGCCGCATCCGCGCGGCCAAGGCGGCCGCGGGTGATGCTGGCGACAACGCCACCGATGGCAGCGCCGACGATTGGACCGATCAGGCCGAACAGCGTGTGTGGTTCCTGACCCAGATTTTGGGCGGTTGACCTGGACCGGCTGACCGCATGGATTCCGGCTCCGCTCCACCGCTTGCTGCTGCGCGTGGTGCAGCCCATGCGGTTGCGACTATGGGGACTGCTAAGGCGCGAGATCGAAGGAATTGTCGTACTGGGTTTTGCCGACGACGGGCGGCTTTTGCTGGTACGACATTCCTACCATCTGCCTGACCAGTGGCTAGTGCCAGGTGGTGGTCTCGCGCATGGCGAAGATCCGGTGCACGCCGCGCAACGCGAATGCTTTGAAGAAGCCGGCTGCATCTTGCAAAATCCGCGTCGTATCGGCCAGATCGTGCGCCACATGCCGCACGGTTGGACCAACCACATCACGGTCATCACTGGCCGGATCGACGGCACCCCGACAGCTGATGGCCGTGAAATCGTTGCCGCCGCGCTGCATCATCCTGCTGCCCTGCCCACAAGGAGCCATGCGGGTGTGCATGAATATCTTGCGCTGTGGAATGCCTCAGAACGGTAAGGTCCCTTGCCCGTCATCATCCGTCACGGCCATGTTGATGGCAACAGCCGCATCCCCAGCGGTTGTCTCGAGCGCCGATAACGTCATCCCCATCAACCGCACCGGTTGGCGAAGCGGCAGCAGCGCATCAAGCAATTCGCGGCCCAAAGCGCCAAATTCCTCAGACCCGGCGATCGCGCGCGGCAGCGATCGGGCCCGAGTCAAAGTCTGAAAATCGGCGCTGCGCAGTTTCAACGTCACTGTCCGCCCGCGCACCCCGGCCTTTTCCACCCGCGCCCAGACGATTTCGACAATATCAGCCAATGCCTCGCGCAAGCCAAGGCCGGAACCGATATCGGTCGCAAACGTCCGTTCGCCACCGACCGACTTGCGCGGGCGGTCCGGCTCGACCGTGCGCAGATCGATCCCGCGTGCCGCGCGAAACAGATAATCGGCTTGTGCCCCGAAATGGCCGCGCAAGGTATCGAGAGGAACCGCACGCAAATCGGCACCGGTCTCCACTCCCAGCGCCGTCATCCGCTCGGCTCCGCGCGGCCCTACCCCATGAAACCGTGATACCGGCAATCGGGCCACAAAATCCGCACCCTCGCCCGGGCGGATCACGCACAGACCATCAGGCTTGTTCTGGTCCGATGCCAGCTTGGCCAGAAACTTGTTGTACGAAACCCCCGCGCTCGCCGTCAGCCCGGTTTCGGCGCGGATCCTCTGCCGAATCAGTTCGGCAATCCGGGTCGCAGACCCCAACCCGCGCTGATCGGACGTGACATCCAGATAGGCCTCGTCGAGCGACAAGGGCTCAATCAGCGCAGTATAGTCATGAAAGATCGCGTGAATCTGACGGCTAACTGCGCGATAGACCTCGAACCGGGGCGGCACGAACACCAGATCGGCACAAAGCCGCGCCGCTCTGGTCGATGGCATTGCCGAACGCACGCCGAATCGGCGCGCTTCATAACTGGCCGCCGCCACCACACCGCGCGCCGACGAGCCCCCCACTGCCAACGGTCGCCCGCGCAAGGCAGGATCAT
>CAIPWG010000190.1 GCA_903868655.1 uncultured Sphingomonadales bacterium | reverse complement strand
GACGGCATACGAGATAACAACCAGTGACTGGAGTTCAGACGTGTGCTCTTCCGATCTCACTTCGGTTCCAACTGCACCTGACTGACTGCGCGATTGTGCCAAATGCGGTCATGCTACAGGGCGCAATGCCCAGGGCGTGGACCGGGGTGACAGTGTGGATTGGCATATCCTGACAGGTTTGGTGCGGCGCTACCGTAACCCCATTGGTATCATCGCGATCGCCAGTGTGCTGATCAATGTGCTGGTCTTTGCGGGCACGGCCTACATGCTGCTGGTCTACGACACGGTGCTGCCCAGCCGCAGTGTGCCATCGCTGGTGGGCCTGTTTGCGATGCTGCTGCTGGTTTATCTGTTTCAGGCGCTGTTCGAGATGATCCGGGCCGAAACGCTGCTCGGGCTGGCCAACGCGGTGCATGATGATGTGTTTGCGGCTATGCACGGGTCGGGTGTCACAGACATTCCCAATCAACCGGACGCGATGCAACACCTTCGCGATCTTGAGGCCGTGCACGGTTTCCTGGCCGGATCGGGTCCGATTGCGCTGATCGATTTGCCATGGGTGCTGGTATTCCTGCTCGTGCTGTTTGCGCTTCATCCCCTGCTCGGTGTGATCGCGATGGCCGGCACGCTGGTGCTGGTCGCACTCGTTCTGTGGTCTCATGCGCGCACCCAAGCCGGGTCACGCGAACTGCAAACCGTGGTCACGCGCCGCGCTGCTGCGGCGTTGACCGAGCGTCAGTTTGACGATGTGGCGCGGGCCATGGGAATGCGCGACCGGTTGATGCAACAGACCCGGACAAGCCAACAAGATTATATCGCAAACCAATCGAGCTTGGCGCGCAACGCTGCGCGGCATGGGGGTGCAAGCAGGACTTTTCGGATGGTGCTGCAATCGCTTATCCTGTCGACCGGGGCGCTGCTGGTGATCAATGGGCAGGCGAGCGGCGGGGTTATTCTGGCCTCTTCCGTGTTGTCCGGGCGCGCACTGGCTCCGGTGGATCAGGCGATTGCCAACTGGCGCGGACTGGTTGCCGCCCGGGCCGGCTGGGTACGGATATCGGCGGCACTCGCGGCGCGGCCATGTCCTACCGCCCGCACCGTCACGCTCGAACCCCCGCATACTGACCTAGTGCTGCGCGACGTATGGGTCGCTCCTCCCGGTGCTTCGCGTTACGCGGTTGCCGGGGTCAATCTCAGCCTCGCCGCGGGGCAAGTGGTGGCGCTGATCGGCCCGAGTGCGGCGGGCAAATCAACGCTGGTGCGCACGCTGCTCGGCCTGTGCCGACCGCTGCGCGGCGAAGTACGGCTGGATGGGGCCACGTTTGACCAGTGGGATGCGGATATGATCGGCCGCCATTTTGGCTATGTCCCGCAGACTGTCGACTTGATTGCGGGTACGATCGGCGAAAACATCGCACGGTTCGATCCCGCAGCACCATCGTCCGCCATTATCGCCGCCGCGCGCGCTGCAGGCATGCACGATGCGATCCTTGCGCTTGATCATGGTTATGACACGCGCGTGTCTGCGGGTGCCACAGAACTGTCTGCCGGACAGCGCCAGCGGATCGGACTCGCCCGGGCGCTGTATGGCGACCCGTTTCTCATCGTGCTTGATGAGGCCAATGCCCATCTGGACGCGGCGGGCGACACCGCGCTGGCAAAGGCGATTGGCGCAGTGCAACAGCGGGGCGGGATTGTGGTGATGATCACCCACCGCCCGGCAACGCTTGCCCCCGCGACGCACATTGCCGTGATGGATCAAGGGCGACTGATCGATTTTGGCGAGCGCGATGTGGTGCTTGAGCGGCTCCAACCTGGCCCGCCGTTACGAACTGTCGATACAGACCTGGCGGCCGAAGCGGCATGACCAACAACGCCCACCCCGCACCGTCGCCCACGATCCTGGCAGAATTGTGGAAGGAGACGCCGCCTGCCATTGCCGTGACCAAGACGCTCCACCGAATGCTTTGGGCGCTTACCGCAGTGTTTGGGGTGACATTGGTCCTTGCTGCAACAGTCCCGATCGACGGCGCGGTGATTGGTACGGGCAGGATTATACTGCAGAACCGGGTCAAAACTCTGGCCCATCCCACAGGCGGCGTGATCGGTACGATTGCGGTGCGCAATGGTGACCGTGTGCGGGCGGGTCAGATCCTGTTGCGACTGGATGACCGGGTGACCAGCGCCGATGCACGGTATTCGGATGAGACCGTGGAACAGCTTTTGGCGCAAAAGGCGCGGGCCGAGGCCGAGCAATGGGGGCGTTCGACAATTGCCTTTCCCATCGCGCTGGCAGACAGCACAGCCCCCGCCGCCATGAATGCCATGGCCGATGCGCGCCGCTTGCTGGCGCTTCATCGCGCCGAAACGGCGGCAATAGCGGGACAAATCGCGGCGCGCATCGCGCAGGACCTTGCGGCAATCCGCGGCTTTGCTGCGCAAATTGACGCCCAGCGCGAACAACGCCGGTTGATCGAACAGGAACGCCAGGGCGTGCGTGATCTGTGGGAACGACGTCTGGTCACGATCAGCCGGGTCAACCAGCTCGAACGCGGCGTGGTCGAATACAGCGGCTCAATTGCCGCGTTGCAGGCACAGATTGCCCAAACCCGCGCGCGCATGACCGAGGCACATGTACAGGCGTTGCAATTGCTGCAAAATCGCCAAATTGCCGCCAGCAATGATCTCATCCAGATTAACGCCGCGCTCGGCCAGCAGCAGCTACGCCGCACCAGCGCAAATGATGTGTACGACCGCAGCGTGGTGCGCGCGCCATGCGATGGCACAGTCGAAAAACTGGTCGTAACCACAACGGGCGACGTGATCCGTCCGGCAGAACCGATCATGGATATCGTGCCCGACCACGACACCATGGTGGTCGAGGCCATGATAAGTCCTGCCGACATCGGCCATGTGCACAAAAGTGACCGCGCAAGTGTGCGGTTACCCGGCCTCAACCGCGCCACCACACCCGAATGGACCGGCCGCGTGATCACCGTTGCCACCGATCGCAGCGAAACCATCGAACCCAAACAAGCGTGGTATGTCGTGCAAATTATGCTCGATCGGGGAGGGCCGGATCACAATACCGCCGATCTCAAAAGCGGTATGCCCGCCGAAGTACACATCGCCAGCGGACCCCGCACTTTGCTGTCATACCTCAGCAAACCACTGCGCGACCAATTTGCGAGGGCATTTCGCGAACCGTGAAGCGGCGACTGCGGAAGGTAAGGCGACGCGTCAGTCATGATATGCCTCAGCTTGCGGGTGCAATCACCAGCCGATAGCCAACCCCCGGCTCATTGCGAATGCGCGAGGGGGCATCGCCTTCACCTTCCAGCTTGCGACGAATGCCGCGTGCGGCCACCCGCAAATATTCAACATCGGTTTCGTGCCCCGGCCCCCAGACCGTGCGCAACAGGTGACTGTGTGTCACGACTTTGCCGGCATTCATCACCAGCTCGGCCAACATGGCGAATTCCTTGGGCGCCAGATGGACTTCGGCACCCGCTTTGCGCACCATGTGTCCCGCCAGATCAATCTCGATATCATCGAACCGCACCGGCACGGCCAACCCATCGGGCGCGGCACGATGCCGCAGCGCGGTCCGCACGCGGGCCAGCACTTCGTCGGTATCAAACGGTTTGGTCACATAATCATCCGCACCGCGATCAAGCGCGGCCACCTTTTGCGCGGTGGCGTCGCGTGCCGACACGACCAGCACGGTTGCCCCGGCCCGCCGCAAGGGAACAATAAGATCGAGCCCGTCGCGATCGGGTAGCCCCAGATCGAGCAGCGCCACTTGCGGCAAAGCCTCTTGCGCTGCGTTCAGCGCCGCTGCCGCATGGCCTGCTTCGATCACGGCATAGCCAGCGGATTCAAGCGCCGCCCGCAACACTGCACGGATCGCCGCCTCATCATCGATGACCAGCACACGGGTCGTCTCGCGCATGACGTCAATCCTCAACCCGGCGCACGATATCATTCGGAATCAGCAAGGTGAACACTGCGCCACGGCTCGCCCCGTTATCGCCGGGGGTCCGGTTGGCGGCTGCCACCTCAATGCCCATGGCCTGGGCAAAGCCCTTTACAATGGCCAGGCCCAGCCCGGTACCACCATGCCGGTCAGACCCTTCGAGCCGGGTAAACATGCCGAAGACGCGCTGTTCCTCGCCCACGCGGATGCCTGGCCCTTCATCGATCACCGCGAGCGCGAGCCCTTCGCCTGCCGGGCGCGCGCGCACAGTCACTGTGCCGTCATCGCGGCCATGTTTGACCGCATTGTCGATCAGATTGATCAGGCAATGGTGCAGCAGTACCGGATCGGCCATCACCAGAGGCAGATCGCGCGCTACATCGACCACGATCTGGTGCCCTACGAGCACGCGACGCAAATCATCGAGCGCGGCGGTCACCGCTTCGTTCAAATCGACTGGTTCGGCCACGCGTTCCAGCCCGCCGGTTTCGATCCGCACCATGTCAATCAGGTTGGCGACAAACCGGTCAAGCCGTTCAGCCTCGCCCCGTGCGGTATCGATCTGCGCGCGCTGACCTTCGTTGGCCGGCTGGATCGCGCGCAACATACCCAGCACAGTGGTCAAGGGCGTGCGCAGATCGTGCCCTATGGACGACAGCAGCGCGGCGCGCAGCCGATCGCGCTCCTGCACTTTGCCCAAGGCCAGCATTTCGTCTTCGGCCGCGATCCGTGCCAAGGCAAGCCCGGCCTGATCGAGCAGGCTTGCCAGAAGTGGCGCCTGTTCGGCGGTCAGCGGGGCCAGCGCGTCATCGCGCCCCACGCCCAAAACCGCATGGGCTGCGTTGCCACCGCGCACCGGGTGAAAATGCCATTCCGATACCGCCATGCTGTCGCTGCCTGGCCCGGTCGGCCGCGCCGTATCGAACGCCCAACGCGCAGCAACACCATCGATCAGGTCGAGTGCATCGCGCGGCGGCACAGCAGCTTTGACGACCAGGCGCCGGCCACCCTCGCCCGGCGGATCGGGCGCCAAGACAACCGTGCGCACATCCAGCAAGCGGGCGATGTCGCGCGCGAGCAACAACCACAAGTCTTCGCGCCGGTTGATCCCCATCAGCATCCGCGCGAACCCCGCCAGCGCGGCATTACGATCGGCATTGGCTTGTGCCAGGCGCGCCTGGCGGCGCACTTGGCCACCCAATTGGCTACACACCACCGCAGCGCCGATCAGGATGACCATCGACACCACATGCGAAGGATCGGCGATGACAAAGCTGTACACTGGCGGAACAAAAAAGAAATCATAGGCCAGCGCTGCGACCAGCCCGGTGGCCAGCCCCGTACCGATCCCGTGCCGCGTCCCGGCATAGATCACCGGAATCAGGTACAGCATGCTGATATCGGCATCATTGCCGTGCTGCACCAGCGTTGCGCCGGCCACAGTGACGCCTGCAATCAGCACCAGTGACACCAGCCAGCCAGTCAGATTGGCATTGGGCCGGGCTGGCTCAAACACGGCCAGTCCACTGCCCATCGGCGGTTCGCCAACCCGTCGGAGTGGCGCAGAGTTCGGCAATGCAGGCACGAAAACCCGATTGCGCCCACAATGTTGCACTGTCGAGTGTATAAAGAACCCATAAAGGTACTCGTATCACGCGTTAAGCAAGCGTAGCGGCGCGCAGATGAGCGACACGATTCCCGCGGCCCAGCCCGCATCCCCTCTTCCCGCAGCCTCCGGCGATCATTCCGGGCATCAGAGCGAAAGCCTCAGCACGCTGGCGGTGGGTGCGATTGGCGTGGTGTTTGGCGATATCGGCACCAGCCCGCTCTATTCGTTGCGTGAAAGCTTTATCGGCGCGCATCCACTGGCGGTCGATCCGGCGCATATCTACGGTGTGCTGTCGTTGATATTCTGGACGATGACATTGATCGTGACGATCAAATATGTGTTCGTCATCCTGCATGCCGACAACAAGGGCGAAGGCGGCAGCCTGGCCCTGCTCGCGCTGATCGGGCGACGACTGGGCGAAACCCGCTGGACGTCGCTGACGGTGCTGCTGGGGATCATTGCCACCGCACTGTTCTATGGCGATGCGATCATCACCCCGGCGATGTCGGTACTGTCTGCGGTCGAAGGGCTGGAAGTGGTGCAGCCGGCATTCAAGGAGTTGGTGCTGCCGATTTCGATCGCAATCCTGATCGGACTGTTTGCCATTCAGTCGCGCGGCACTGCCGCAGTGGGCAAACTGTTCGGCCCAATCATGCTGGTCTATTTCGCGGTAATCGCCGTCCTGGGTGTGATGGGCATAATGGCCGCGCCTGAAATTCTGTGGTCGGTAAATCCAATCTATGCGGTGCGGTTCTTCACGATCGATCCGATGCTGGCGTTTCTGGCGCTGGGTTCGGTGATCCTCGCTGTCACCGGGGCAGAGGCGCTTTATGCCGACATGGGGCATTTCGGCCGAAAGGCGATCATGCTGTCCTGGCTTGCGGTTGCATTTCCCTGCCTGATCCTCAATTATCTGGGGCAATCTGCGCTGTTGTTGCGCAATCCCAAACTGGTCGAAAATCCGTTCTTTCTGATGGCGCCCGAGTGGGCCCGCCTGCCGCTGGTGATCCTGTCGACTGCGGCCACGATTATTGCCAGCCAGGCGGTGATCTCTGGCGCCTATTCGATTTCGCAGCAGGCAATCCAGCTCGGTTTCCTGCCCCGTATCCGCATTCAGCACACCAGCGCCAAGGCAGCGGGGCAGATTTATGTGCCGCTGGTCAACTGGCTGTTGCTGGCGCTGGTGCTGTTGCTGGTGATCGGATTTCGGTCGTCCAACAATCTTGCGTCTGCCTATGGCATCGCGGTGACCGGCACGATGTTCATCACTGCCTGCATGTTGGGTATTCTGACCTTTGCCGTGTGGAAATGGCATTGGTTGCCGGCTGCGTTGATGACCGGCGCATTTCTGGTGGTCGATGGCGCCTATTTTGCGTCGAACATCACCAAGATCCCCGATGGCGGCTGGTTCCCGCTGCTGATTGCCACAGTGGTGTTCATCGTGCTGACCACTTGGGCCAGTGGGCGGCGAATTTTGCGCGAGCGGCTGGCCGAAGATTCGATGCCGTTTGACCTGTTCCTCAATTCGGTGTGCGACAAAGTACGCCGCGTGCCCGGCACTTCGGTGTTTCTGGCGTCGACCGCCGAAGGTATTCCGCCGGCACTGCTGCACAATCTGAAACACAACCATATCCTGCACGATCGCGTGGTGATCCTGACCGTCGTGACCGAAGGTGTACCGCACGTACCCAGCGAAGCACGGCGCATGGTCGAAAGCATCGGCCATGGTTTCTACCGCATGATCATCACGATCGGTTTTATGGATGAAGCCGATGTGCCTGCTGAATTGGCCGCCGAAACCCGCGCAGGCGGGCCGTTCAAGCCGATGGAAACCAGCTATTTCCTCGCCCGCCAGACGTTGATCGCGTCGAAACGGCCAGGCATGGCGCTATGGCGGGAAAAACTGTTTGCCTGGATGATCCGCAATGCCGAAAGCGCGATGCAGTTCTTTCGTCTGCCCACCAACCGCGTGATCGAACTGGGCAGCCAGCTGGAAATCTAGGATGAAACTGACCGGCATCCGGGTACTCGATCTGACGAGCTACATCCCCGGCCCCTATCTGACGCTGGCGCTCGCCGACCATGGCGCGCAAGTCATCAAGATCGAGGCACCCGGCGGTGATCATACCCGCCATATCGGACTGAAGGATGGACTGGACACGGTCTATTTCCGCAATTTCAATCGCGGCAAACATAGCGTCGTGCTCGATCTGAAAAAGCCCGATGATCACGCGGCGTTTCTGCGGCTGGCCGACAGCGCCGATGTGGTGGTTGAATCCAACCGGCCCGGCGTGGCGAAGCGATTGGGCATTGATTACGAAACATTGTCCGCGCGCAATCCGCGGTTGATCTATTGCGCGATCAGCGCGTTCGGGCAGGACGGTCCGCGCGCGCAACGGGCCGCGCACGATCTCGCGCTCGAAGCGCTGACCGGCGTGCTGGGCGCGAATTGTGGTGCCGATGGCGCACCCGCCATGCCCGCACTGCCCCTGTCGGATTATCTGTCGGCGCTGCACGGCCTGTCGGCTGTGCTCATGGCGTTGTACGCGCGCACCCAGACCGGTCGCGGTGACATGATCGACATTTCGATGCACGAGGCACTGCTGTCCGCTACCGCCAATGTGATGGGGCCGACCATGGCTGATGGACGCCAACCCGTGGTCGCGCACGAACGCACCACGGGTGGGGCAGCCTTTTATCGCTGGTATGCCTGTGCCGATGGCAAGCTGGCGCTGGCAGGGCAGGAACCCAAATTCATCGCTGCGCTGCTGGGGCACCTCGGCCGGCCCGAACTGTCCGATTTGTGCCGTGAACCCGGCCCGCACCAGCAGCCGGTGATCGAAGTGTTGACCACGTTTTTTGCCGCAACCACTGTGGCAGACGCGGGTGCCTTGCTTGATCGGATTGATGTGTGCTGGGGCCGGGTCAACACGTATCCGCAGGCGCTGGACGATGAACAGATTACCGCGCGCGGCTTCATCCTGACCGATCAAGCGGGGCGGAAACACCTGGGCCCGCCCATCCGGTTTCGCGATCAGCCCGCGCAGCCTTCGCTGGCCGTGCCCGGACTGGGCGCGGATCAGGATCTGGCTGCATCCTGACCCATCAGCGCGACATGATGCGCCAGCCTGGCCACTTCGTCAGGCGCATGACTGACCAAAATCATGGGCAATTGTACTTCGCTATGAATGCGCTCGATCAGATCGATCACGCCATCACGCAGCCGGCTGTCGAGCGCGGCCAAAGGTTCATCGAGCAACAAAAACCGTGGGCCTGACAGCAGCGCGCGGCCCAGTGCTACGCGCTGTGCCTCTCCACCCGACAGCGTAGCAGGACGTCGGCCGAGCAGCGGCGCAATATCGAGCAGGCGCACAGTCTCTTCAAACGCAACGACTTGCCGCGCGCGCGGCGCGCGGCGCTCGCCATAGCGCAAATTGGCCTCAACCGAGAGATGCGGGAACAGACGCAAGTCTTGGAACACGATGCCACAGGCACGGCGCTCGGCCGGTATGGCAAGGCCACGCGCGCTATCGAAGACCGTTTCGCCCGCGACCACGATATGCCCGGCTTCGGGCGCAAGCAGACCCGCAATCGCGGCCAGCACGCTGGATTTTCCGGCGCCAGAGGGACCACATAGCGCGGTCACACCCGTGCCGGTAGAAAAGGTGGTTTCGATAATGCGCTGGCCCCGCCGCAGCCGGAGCGCGATATCAAAGGCCATGCGGGGATTCCCGATCGCGGCTTGAACGTTGGCGCAGCAACAGTTCGGAAACGATAAGCGCACCCAGCGACAGCGCCACCGAAACGATCGCCAACCGCCACACCGTGGTTTCCTGCCCTGGCACTTGCAGCGCCGCATAAATCGCCAGCGGCAAAGTTGCGGTTTCACCCGGCACATTCGACACAAAGGTAATGGTTGCACCGAATTCGCCCAAAGATCGCGCAAAACCAAGCACGAGCGCTGCGAGCACACCCGGGCGCGCCAGTGGCAGCGTTATCGTGAAAAACCGATCGAACCGCCCCGCGCCCAAAGTTTGCGCTGCGTCTTCAAGCCGAGGATCGATCGCTTCAAGCGAAAGGCGGATGGCGCGCACCATCAAGGGCAAGGCCATGATTGCCGCCGCCAGCGCCGCGCCGGTCCAACGGAACAACAGCGTAACCCCAAACCAGCGCGCGAGCGGTGCACCCAAGGGCCCGGTGGGCGCGAAGGCCAGCAGCAAGACCCAACCAATCACCACCGGCGGCAACACCAGCGGCAGGTGGATGAGCGCGTCGACCACGATCTTGCCTGCAAAGCGACCGCGTGCCAGCAACCACGCCAGCACAAACGCCACTGGCAATGTGCCCAGCATTGCAAAGCCACTGACTTGCAACGACAACCCGACAATTGCCCATTCGTCCGACGACAACAGCATCAGCGCGTCGCAAACCCAAAACGACGGAAAATCGCTTTCGCTTCATTCGAGACCAGAAATCGGCGAAACGCTTCGGCATCGGGATTGGTCGATGCACGCAAGCGCGCGACCGGATACGTGATCGGCGCATGGCTGTCGGCCGGAAACACACCGACCGTGCGCACCGCAGGCTCCGCCATGGCGTCGGTGGCATAGACAATGCCCAGCGGCGCCGCACCATGCGCTACCAATGCCAGCGCGGCGCGCACGTTTTCAGCGCGAACAATCTGGCCCGAAACCTGATCCCACACTTTCAATCGTTGCAACGCGTCGCGCCCATATCGCCCCGCTGGCACCGCATCGGGATCGGCCATCGCCAGTTTCCCCCCGCCCAATGCCGCAGCCAGCGCGAAACCGGGCGCCGGGCGCAATGTCAGCGCACGGTGGGCGGGTGCTACGATCACCAGCGTGCCCGTCAGAAATGACACCCGGGTCCCGGGCACGATCCTGCCCGCCTTGGCCAGGACATCCATCCAGTCTTCGTCAGCAGAGACAAACAGATCCGCCGCGCCACCCGCACCAATTTGGCGCGCGAGCGCTGAGGATGCCGCGAATGACAGCACCGGTCGCGGATGGTGATGCCGCGACCACGCGTCGGCTGCGGCATTCATCGATTCCTGCAAACTGGCCGCC
The DNA here is from genome assembly GCA_903868655.1 of uncultured Sphingomonadales bacterium. Lineage (GTDB taxonomy): Bacteria > Pseudomonadota > Alphaproteobacteria > Sphingomonadales > Sphingomonadaceae > Novosphingobium. Next base: position 14,899 of record CAIPWG010000190.1, on the reverse strand, counting down.
GCCAGAACCAGTGGGCCATGCATCTGCGCGCGAACCGGTTGCACATATACGAGCGCAAGTGCTGCAAACATCAGCCGCATGGCAATACGCATCGCTCGATTCGATCCCATATACAGCGATATAGAGGAGGCCATTGCCGTTGCAAAGACCCGCAGGTGTCATTGCGCAGTCTGGCCAAACATGGAATGGCAGGCGCTCGATCAATATGAACGGGATCGCGCAATGGTGTTACGATGGGTATTGCAGGGCATATTGACCGCAGGGCTGGTGCTGATCGCGCCTCTTGCGCAAGCGCAAGACGATCCGGACACCGTCGGTTGGCAGGAAGCGCCACGTGTATCGGCAATCGGCGCGCAAGACCGGCTTTATGGCAAGCCCGGCGCGCGGTTCAGCCTGATCGTCTGGCTCGATCCCGAGTGCCCTTATTGCAAGCTGCTCGGCAAACAGCCTGAACATGTCGTTGATGACTCGAAAGGACGGGTCAATCTTGTCGTACGGCTCTATCCGTTGTCGTTCCATGGCCCCAATGCGCTGTTGGCCTCAACGACCGCATTGTGTGTCGCCGATCAGTCCGGTGCCGCAGGCTATTATCGCTTTTTGGCGGCGTGGATGGCCCGCACCGGCAGCAATGGCAAAGGCATCGGCAATGGTGATGGCCGCGATGATCCGGTAGCCGAGATGGCCGCCGCAGCGGGCGCACGCGATCGCGACAAACTGGCTGGATGCACAACCTCCGACAAGACCAGCGCCAGACTGGGCGCTGAAATGAACGACGCCGAACGTGCCGGCATTGAGGGCACCCCGGCCATCGCCCTGCGCGACAATCGGGTGGGCCACAGCATCATGGTATCAGGTGCAATCGGCGAAGACGATATGCGCAACGGCCTGCGTCTGCTGGCACAAACCGATGACAAACCTGCAGGTGCTTCCGGTGGCGCGACCCGCTGATTTTGCCCGAATCCTGATGGCGCTTATGCTCAGCGGTGCCGCACCGTCCGACATCGCGCCGGGTTTTGCCACCGACCTGCCACCGGCCTTTGCCCAGCCGAAACACGCTGCTCCGCTTGACCCGACGATCACGGAATTGGTGGTCGCCCGTCTCGTCCAATTGCACTTGCTCGATCGGGCATCGGACGCGCAGGACGCGACCAAGGCGGCGATGGCAATCAAGGGTTTTCAGGCCGGTGTGGGACTGAAGCCGACCGGGGTGCTGGACCGCAAGACGCTGGCGATGTTCGCGTTGTGACAGCGCCTCCCTTTGAGGTGAGAACCGGTTACAGAAGGTTTTTGAGGTAATAGCCAGTGTGGCTGTCGGGGTTGGCAGCGATAACCTCGGGCGTACCCTCACCCACCACGATACCGCCACGCACGCCGCCTTCGGGGCCCATGTCGATGATCCAGTCGGCGGTTTTGATCACATCCAGATTGTGTTCGATCACCACCACCGAGTTGCCTTGTTCGACCAATCGATGCAGCACTTCGAGCAGTTTGCGCACGTCTTCGAAATGCAACCCCGTGGTCGGTTCGTCGAGGATGTACAACGTCTGCCCGGTTGATCGGCGCGCCAGTTCCTTGGCCAGTTTCACCCGCTGCGCTTCACCGCCCGACAGCGTTGTCGCCTGTTGCCCGACTTTGACATAACCCAGCCCGACTTCAGCCAGCATATGCATGCGATCGCGGATCGGCGGCACTGCCTTGAAGAATTCGACCGCGTCTTCGATCGTCATGTCGAGCACGTCGGCAATCGAATGGCCTTTGAATTTTACTTCCAGCGTTTCGCGGTTGTAGCGGCGGCCATCACACTGTTCGCACGTTACATACACATCGGGCAGAAAGTGCATCTCGATCTTGATCAGCCCATCGCCCTGGCATGCTTCGCACCGCCCACCTTTGACGTTGAAGCTGAACCGTCCGGCCTTGTATCCTCGCGCGGCGGATTCGGGCAGGCCTGCAAACCAGTCGCGGATCAGGGTGAACGATCCCGTATAGGTTGCCGGGTTGGATCGCGGTGTGCGGCCAATGGGCGACTGGTCGATCTCGATCACTTTGTCGCAATGTTCGAGACCGGTTATCGCTTCATGCGCGCCCGCGATCACCCGTGCTCCGTTCAGCACGCGCGCCGCGCCCGCTTGCAAGGTGTCGATAATCAGCGATGATTTGCCAGACCCCGACACCCCGGTGACACAGCAGAATGTGCCCAGCGGCACCCGCACTGTCACATCGCGCAAATTGTTGGCGCGCGCGCCTTTGACCGTGATTGCCAGCCCATTGCCGGAACGGCGTACCGTGGGCACCTCGATCCGGCGTGTACCGTTGAGATATTGCCCGGTCAGGCTGGTTTCGCTGGCCAGGATATCGGCCAGTGACCCTTGCGCAACGATTTCACCGCCATGCACGCCCGCCCCGGGGCCCAGGTCGACAATATGGTCAGCGCAACGGATCGCGTCTTCGTCGTGTTCAACCACGATCACGGTATTGCCCAAATCGCGCAGCCGCTTCAGCGTTTCGAGCAGCCGGTCGTTGTCACGCTGGTGCAGCCCGATCGACGGTTCGTCGAGCACATAAAGCACGCCCGACAGGCCCGAACCGATCTGGCTGGCGAGCCGGATGCGCTGGCTTTCGCCACCCGACAGAGTGCCCGAAGTCCGATCGAGATTGAGGTAATCGAGCCCGACATTGTTGAGAAATCCCAACCGCTCGTTGATCTCTTTCAGGATTGCCCGCGCGATCTGGCGCTGTTGCGCGGTCAGGTGTTGGTCGAGATCGGCATACCAGGCCACCGCAGCCGCAACCGACAACCGCGTAACGCTCGAAATGTCGGTTCCTGCTACTTTTACCGCCAGCGCTTCGGGTTTCAGCCGCTTGCCGTCGCAGGTTTCGCACGGTTGCGCGGTCTGAAATTTGCCCAGCTCTTCCTTGACCCAGGCGCTGTCGGTTTGCAGCAGCCGCTTGTTGAGATTGCCGATAACGCCTTCAAAAGCTTTTTGCACAGTATACGATTTGCGACCGTCGATAAACGTCAACGGGACCGCTTTGCCACCGGTGCCGTAAAGGATCACCAACTTGATCTCGCCCGGCAGTTTTTCCCAAGGCGTATCGAGATTGAACCCGAAATGTTCGCCAAGGCTGGCCAGCACTTGCATATAGTAAGGGCTTGGCGGGTTTGACTTGGCCCAAGGCACAATCGCGCCCTGTTTGAGCGACAGATTTTCGTTGGGTACGACCATCTGAGGATCGAACAGCAGCTTTTCCCCAAGACCGTCGCAGGCCGGACATGCGCCCTGCGGGGCGTTGAACGAAAACAGCCGCGGTTCGATGCTTTCGATCGTGAAACCACTGACCGGGCAGGCGAACTTTTCGGAAAACACGATGCGGTTGGGTGGCAGACCCGTGCCTTTGAGGGTCTTGGCACGGCCCTTGGCCTCGGTCTCGCGACCTGGCACGACGCCTTCGGCCAGGTCGATAAAGGCCAGGCCATCGGCCAGCTTCAACGCCTGTTCGAAACTGTCAGCCAGCCGGCTTTCAATGCCTTCACGCACGGCAATGCGATCGACCACCACTTCGAGATCGTGCTTGAGCTTTTTATCGAGCGCAGGAGCGTCTTCGATAGCGTAGAATTCGCCATCGATACGCACCCGGGTATAGCCAGCCTTTTGCCATTCGGCCAATTCCTTGCGGTATTCGCCCTTGCGCCCGCGCACCACAGGCGCCAGCAGATAAGCGCGCGTGCCCTCGGGCAGCGCCATTGTACGGTCGACCATCTGGCTGACTGTCTGTGCGGCAATCGGCAGACCCGTGGCGGGTGAATACGGCACACCCACGCGCGCCCAAAGCAGGCGCATATAGTCATAGATTTCGGTGACCGTGGCGACCGTCGAACGCGGATTGCGGCTGGTGGTTTTCTGCTCGATCGAAATCGCCGGGGACAGCCCGTCGATGTGTTCGACATCGGGCTTCTGCATCATTTCAAGGAACTGGCGCGCATAAGCCGACAGGCTTTCAACATAGCGCCGCTGCCCTTCGGCATAAATTGTATCAAATGCCAGGCTCGATTTACCCGAGCCGGACAGCCCGGTGATCACGATCAGCGCATCGCGCGGCAAATCGATATCGAAACCTTTGAGATTGTGCTCGCGCGCGCCGCGCACCGAAATCATATTGAGGGACATGGCGTTACGTGTTCCATATTTGTTCGATTCACGCAAGCCGCGTAACGTGCGTCCTTGGCATGCGGGGCCCGGTGAACAAGCTGCAATTAGGGGCAGATCAGCGCGCGCGCGCCATCGCTGCCCAGCCATTGTGCCGCAACACCCCAGACGCGCGAAATCACCACCGGATCGAGCGCCACGGCGGGCGGCCCTGCGGCGACAACGCGCCCTTCGTGCAACACGACTACCTGATCGGCATGATTCATCGCCTGTGCCAGATCGTGCAGCACCAGCACGACACCTTTGCCCGCATCGGCCAATCGACGAAAATGCCTCAACAGCGCAAGGGCATGCGCCAGATCAAGGCTGGCCAGCGGTTCATCGGCTAGGACCCAGCGCGGATACCCTGCCAAGACCCGCGCCAGCAGCACGCGGGCGCGTTCACCGCCCGACAGCGTGCCGACAGGCCGCTGCGCCAAAGCACCAAGCGCCATGTCAGCCAGCGCTTGCGCCACCGCGCGATCATCGGCATCGCGCGCCGTGCGATGCGGCAGGCGGCCTAGCCGCACCAGCGTTGCGACGGACAAGTTCCAGGCCACATCACCCCCCTGGGGCAGAAAGCCCAATGTTTGCGCCCGTTCACGCGGCGGCACCGTGCCCAGCGTGCGGCTATCCAGAGTAACCACGCCTGCGACCAATCCGGCCAGCGCCGACAACAGCGTCGATTTGCCGGCCCCGTTTGGCCCGACAATCGCGGTCACAGTTCCCGGTTTCAGCTCAACCGAAACACCGTGCAGCCGTCCCGGCACAGTCAAGTCTTGCGCGCACAACATCACGCGAAATCCCGTCGCAGCCGCAACAACAGCATCAGGAAAAACGGTGCACCCAGCACACTGAGCGCGATGCCCAGCCGCAATTCGCCACCGGTCAGTGGCAGAATACGACACAGACTGTCGGCCACCAACACCAGCAAGGCACCTGCCAGCGCGCTAGGGCCGATCAATGAACCGGGACGATGATCGGTCAGCGGCCGCACCAGATGCGGCACAATCAGACCGACAAAGCCGACGATCCCGGCCACTGCGACCCCGGCACCGACCACCAGCCCGACACCCAGCACCATCAGCGCCTGCAACCGTGCGGGATCAACGCCCAACGAACGCGCCGCCGCCTCTCCCAAGGTCAGGGCATCGAGCGACGGCGCAGCACGCAACAACAGCACCACGCCCAGCAGCGTCGGCGGAGCCGCCAGCGCGACATCGTGCCAGCTGCGGTTTTCCAAAGCCCCCATCAGCCAGGTCACGATCTCGCTCAATGCAAAGGGGTTGGGTGACAGGCTGATCACCAGACTTGTCAGTGCACCGGCCAGGCTGGCAATCATCATCCCGGCCAGCGTGAACAGCGTGATGCCATGCCCCAGTCCGCCATCTGCACTGTGTCGCGCAATCAGCACCAGCAACGCCATCGCCAGCGCCGCACCACCCAGCGCAAACAGTGGCAGGGTCCACACCTGCAGGGACGCCCCGGTCAGAAACGAAAGTACTGCGCCCAACGCCGCCAAAGGCGCAATCCCGAACAAGCCCGGGTCGGCGAGCGGGTTGCGCAGGAAACCCTGCATCGCCGCTCCTGCCGCCCCCAGCCCGCCACCGATTACCAGTGCCAGCACTGCACGCGGCGCACGCAATTGCAGCAGGATCGGCAAGGCACCCGGCACCGGTGGGCCAAACGGATCGATCCACACTTGACCGGCGAGCAGTGACAGCGGCAGCGCCAGAGCCAGCAGCACCAGCAACATGATCCACCAACGCGCCGTCATCAGCCAAGCGCCTTGCGCACTTGGGCCAATTTTGCTGCGGCACGGATAATCGTTGGCCCGCCGCAATAGAGCAGCCCCGCGGGGAAATCGGCGCGCGCCACGCCATGCAGCGCGACCAAGGCTGGATGATGCAGCATGCGATCATCCCCTACGGTCAGAATCACGCGCGGCGGATGCATCAATAACCGCTCGATGGGATAGATATCGGCCTGACGATAGCCCTGCCGCGCGGGCAGATTGGCAAAGCCGGTGCGTTCAAGCAACTCGCCGGTCAACGTGTCGCGCCCGGCCACGATGCCTCCCCATTCCCACAACATCGCCTCAATGGGCTGCTTGCCAGGCGGCGGTTCGGCATCTGCCAGCGCCTGGGTAATCCGGTGCACCAGCGCTTCGCCACGTTCGGGATGCCCGGCAATTGCTGCCAGGTGCCGCACGTCCTGCAACGCGCCGGCAACGTTTGCTTGCGTGCCCATGGTTGCCAGCCGCATGCCAAGCCGGCGATAGGCCGCAGCAGTAGCGGGCGCGACAAAGGCACCGTCAATCACTACGTCGGGGTGCAGCGCCAGCACCTCTTCGATCGTGCCATGCGTGCTGGCAAAATGGTCAGCCACCCCAGGCAGCAGCGACGAACTGGCCGGATTGCGGCTGTAGGCCGAAATCGCCAGAATTTGCGCCGGATCGGCAACTTCGACCAAAATCGCATCGCTGCAGGGATTGAGCGAGACGATCCGCGGCGGGCCTGTCCGCGCAAATGTCGCGCCGGGCACTGCGACGACCCAAAGCACGGCCAGCGCAAGGGCCATCCGCATCGTCAAAGGCGAACTCTGACACCAATGAACACGCCGCGCCCGGGCGCGCCATAGCCTGCCACGGTCTGTTCGTGATTGTTGAACAGGTTTTCCACCCGGCCATAAAAATCGAGGAAACTGCCAAACGGCAAGCTGGCCCGCACAGTAGCAATTGTTCCGGGGGTTAGCCGCACCGTGTTCGCTGCATTGTTCCAGCTGGCTGATTGCACGCGCATGTCAGCACCGACCACCACGCCTTTGAACGGAGTTGTCCAGTCGGTTGACAGCGACAACACATCGCGTGGTCGCCGCGCCAGATCCTTGCCCATATTCAATCCGCCAGGCGTTCGGTCGAAAGCATGATTGTAACTGTATTGCGCGGTCACTCGCCATTTGAACGAGGGCGCATATGTCGCTTCGATTTCGGCACCTTCAGACCGCGCGACGCCCACATTCAAAAAGGTGCCATTTGGCCGCGCGGCGCAGGCCGGGTCGAGCGAACCGGCGCATCCGGCAAAAGCGATCAGGCCGTTGCTATCGGTGCGATACACCGACCATGCCAGCTTCAAAGTGCCGCTGGCACCAGTATATTCCAATCCGGCGTCATAGCTTTTTGCAGTTTCAGGAATGAGCGCCAGGTTCCCAAAGCCGGAATAGAGCTGATAAAGCGCAGGCGCCTTGAACCCCTCGGCAAAGCTGGCCCGGATACGCAGACCCGCGGCCAAATCGGTACTGGCATTGATTGAGTACGTGCCATGGGTGCCGCAGGCGCTGTGATCTTCGACACGCATCCCTGCGGTGAACGTGGCCGTCGCACCGTGCCAACCGAGCAACAGGTGCCCGCTATCGATCCGTGCGCGATGTTCGACATCGAATGTGCCCGAATAGCCGATCCGTTCATCATCAGCTCCGAAATTGACAGCAAGGCCATTCGCCCATTTGACCGATCCGGTCAGGTCAGCGCGTTGCGAGGTGCCCAGCCAATTGGCCCCGGCCTGACCCGCGCTGGTGCCGACGGCATAAACCGTGCGTGTCGTGGCCAACGCATAGCCACTGTCGAGGGTAAGGGCCCCCTTGTCGTAATGCGCGCTGGCACGACCCGAAAACTGTTCGATTTCTTCGGCCTGCGCAGTGGTGCCGGCCAGTTCATACGGCAGCGGAAAGGCGTTGCCGCTGGCCTTGTCATCGGCATAGCGAGCAACCGCCAAGAGGCTGAACGCATCTGTCAGATTGACGCGGCCGCGTCCGCCAAACCGCCATTGGTGAAAACCACCGGGCCCATGCTCCCTGCGGCCCGGAACATCATCGGTGGCGGTATAGCCGGAATTCAGTGACAGGGCGTATCGATCGTTGCGGATGCCATAGGCAAGGTTTCCAGCCAGTGTATTACGGCTGCCGGCTTCGAGCGAGGAATTGAGCCCTTTGGTTTCGGGCGTGGTAATCGCCATGACCCCGCCGATTGCACCGCTGCCCCACACCACCGAGTCGGTGCCGCGCAAGACGTCGATACGATCGATCCCGAGCCCGGTCAGCGTGCCAAAATCAAATCCGCCGCCAACCGAAGCGACATCCTGCATCCGCACACCATCAATCATCACGAGCACATCGCTGGTGGTACTGCCACGCAAATGCACCCCGGTATACGCTCCGGCTGCGCCGTTGCGTTCCCAGGTGGCCCCGGGAATGGCCATGAGCACGCGGGTGAAATCAGGCCCGCCAATTCGGTCAAAATCATCGGCTGTCAGAACGGTGACCGGTTGCGCCAATTTGTCGACCGCAAGCGCCGTACCGGTCGCCAAAGTGGTGACGGCCACCGGCGCGACATCAGACGCGGCCTGGGCTTCTTCAGGAGATGGGTAATCGTCAGCCGGGGTTGCAGGTGCGGGTGGCGGCGGCGTCTGCGCCCGCGCCACTGCCCCCCCGGCCACCAGCAGGAACAGGCCCATCGCCGCGATTTGGCCAGGTCTGGTCCTGCGCTTCACCACGGGCATCAACCAACTCCAGACTGTTCACAAAAACCCGAAATCCACAGCTGGGTCGGGTGCTGGCCCGGCAAATCGGGATCTAACCTGTTGGCGCGCATAGCCGGACGCCCCGCAGAGAACAACCCCGCGCTCACCGGCAGCTCTGCGCCACGCGCAGTTGCCGACTTGGCGGAAAGCGGCATTAATCGGTTGGCAGGGGTGTTGCGGATAGCATGCGCCCCGCGATGATCCTCGATGCGCGCTTGCCGCAAATCGGGTAGATGCACCACAACGCCGCCAGTCTGGAGCCTCATGCCGCTAGAGATCGATTATCGACCGATCAAGCTGCCCTCGGCACCGTCCGAAGGGGAAATCCGCGCGCGCGGAGCACACCAGCGACCCGGCCCCATTGGCATGTCGACGTCGCCGCAGCAGGCACCGCGAACCAGGCACTGGCACCGAGCGATCGCGGTGGCGGCTTTGCTGTGCATTGTCGCAACGCTGATCGCCGTGCTTGGATGGGGCGATCGGTTTGGCATGCATCCAACGTCGGAATCACATCGCGAGGTGGTTGCAACAACTGCCGGCACCGAGGCTACGTCCGGGCTGCTGAACCCCGTTGCTGCACGCGCCGCATGGGACCGGACTTTGGCCGGCGCCCCGCCTGATAGTTCGAATGCACATTCCGTTGCGGTGTCAGCCAGCCCCGCAGCACGGCCAACTGTGCCCACGGGCAGCGGGCTTGATCGCGCACGCGCTTTGCAATGCATGACGGCTGCGATTTATTATGAAGCAGCGCGCGAACCCGACGAAGGCCAACGCGCAGTTGCGCAAGTGGTGCTGAACCGCGTCGCTCATCCCGCGTTCCCCAAAACCGTTTGCGGCGTTGTCTATCAGGGTTCGGAACGCGCTGGCTGCCAGTTCAGTTTTGCCTGCGACGGTTCGATGGCACGCGCACCGATGGCTGCCTATTGGGCGCGCGCCCGGCGTGTCGCCGAGTCTGCACTGGCTGGCTATGTGTTTGCACCCGTGGGACTTGCGACTCATTATCATACGAGCGCAGTTCATCCCGGCTGGGCGGACACGATGTCATTTCTCGGGATGATCGGCGCGCATCGCTTTTATCGGTGGAGCGGCAGCGCCGGTCAACCGCACGCGTTCAATGCCGTTTATGCGGGCGGAGAACCCGTCGCCGCCCCGCATCCGCGCAGCTGGATTTCAACCGGCGCGGATTTTGCCGACCCGATGATTTTGGAAAAGGCGTTTGAGGCAGGCCGTTTGGCTGCGTTACGCGCTGCGTCGGCCAATCCTGCGGCGACACCACCCGACCTGACAACGGGTCGAGCCGGCATCGCCGGCAATCCGCAGCCAGGCCCGCAAACCACCACGCCCGATCCTGGATCGCGCAACCGCATCCTGCCCGGGTCTGGCGCAGTGCGTCCCGACGCCGAACAGCAATACGACAATGCTGCGCACTGGATCCGCCAACCGGGCACCTAAGGCCGCAAATATGACTGTTCCTTAAAGAAAATTTGTACCGAGTTTGCGTAGTCTTTACCTTGTCGCATCACGGACCGTTCACACGACAGGGGGTATGGACGGCGTGTGATCGCGCTACATGCTTTCCCAACGTCCTTTTCTGCAGGAGACCACCCGATGTTGCGCTTTGTCCCCCGTTACGGGATCATTTCGCCGGCGCTGGTCCGCCCGTCACGCCTGGGATGGGACCCTGCCGATAACGACAACATGCGTCCTCGCACGGCCAATGTGTCCGGCACAGGCCCGGTTTCCGATGAACGCGTGCGCGCCGCGCTGCGCCATTTTGCGACCCACGGGCTTTCCGCAGCCGAACATGCAACCGTCGCCGCAGCAAACGCCAACGCCCGCGGCGATGACGGCGACGCGGCCAAGTGGGACGAAATCAGCCGGATGCTCGGCCAACGCCGTCGCCCCTGAAACACGCGCGATCAAACCAAGTCAGGTTCAATTCAGGTTCGCACGTTACTCCGCAATCCGGAGTGGCGCGCACGACTTGTGGCAGCCCCGTTCGGCAACTGACCGCTTATGATATTGCGAACCATTATCACAAAAACACCGTTTTGCGACCTTTTAACGCCTTGCAATCCATTTGCCACACGCTTACGGACCGCCATATTCCATCGGTCGCCTTCCTGTCATGCGGGACATGGGGCGGTGTTCCAGACGGTGGAACAGTGATCATTGTTCAGTCCCGCAGCTACGGGAAAGGACCGTAAAAGCATGGCTCGCAAAAAAATTGCGCTGATCGGCGCCGGCAACATCGGCGGCACGCTCGCCCACCTCGCTGCGCAAAAAGAGCTTGGCGATATCGTCCTGTTCGACGTCGCCGAAGGTGTGCCCCAGGGCAAAGCGCTCGACTTGTCGCAGTGTGGGCCGGTCGAAGGTTTTGATGCGTCGATTACCGGCACCAACGATTACAAGGACATCGCTGGCGCCGATGTTATTATCGTCACCGCCGGTGTGCCACGCAAACCGGGCATGAGCCGCGACGACCTGCTGGGCATCAATCTGAAAGTGATGAAGGCGGTTGGCGAAGGCATCAAGGCCAATGCTCCCGACGCTTTCGTTATCTGCATCACCAACCCGCTCGATGCGATGGTCTGGGCCTTGCGCGAGTTTTCGGGCCTGCCCCACAACAAAGTCGTCGGCATGGCGGGCGTGCTGGATTCAGCGCGTTTCACAACGTTCCTCGCATGGGAATTCGGCGTTTCGGTGCGCGATGTGAATTCGTTCGTGCTGGGCGGTCATGGCGACACGATGGTGCCGGTGGTCGAATATTCGACCGTTTCGGGCATCCCGGTCACCGATCTGATCAAGATGGGTCTGTCCACGCAAGAACGCATTGACGACATCGTTGCGCGCACACGCGGCGGCGGCGGCGAAATCGTTGGCCTGCTCAAGACCGGCTCGGCATTTTACGCACCGGAGGCATCGGGCATTGCCATGGCCGAAGCCTATTTGAAGGATCAAAAGCGGGTTCTGCCCTGCGCCGCACATGTCAGCGGCGAATACGGAGTGGACGGTCTTTATGTCGGCGTGCCCGTGGTAATCGGTGCAGGCGGCGTAGAAAAGGTGATCGAGATTGCACTCGACGACAGCGCCAAGGCCAATCTCCAGGTCTCGGTCGATGCGGTCAAGGAACTGCTGGTGGCTTGCAAGGGCATCGCGCCCGAACTGGCCTGATTCTATCGCGCTGTCGCTGCGGTCCGATTGTCTGCCACAGACGACGCAAGCCACCGCGACAGCGCATCACACGACGGGTATTTGCCCGAAGGGTCAGGGAAAGACCCTTTTCGGCAGTCTTGTGGCAAGGACCGTATCCTGCTGCAAGATTGCGCAAGACTGTAGCCCGGCCGCCATCCTGCGCCGGGATTTCCGAAGCCCCACCCTCCCCGGGGCACAGGAGTTGATACGATGGGTCATGAGTTGCACGACTTCGATACCGATCCCGCGCAAGACGGGCCACAGTCCGGACCAAGCTGGGCGTCGAAGCGCTGGCCCGTCAACGATGCGGCATCGGGAGACGAACTGACCCGTGCGCTCGATCCGATGGCACTCAAGCTTGAAATTGCCAAAGCGCAAAAGAAAGACGCGCCCAAGCTCGACGATGCCGCGCTGGAACAGGCGGCGCAGGATTCGATCCGCGCCATGTTGCTGATCCGCACGTATCGCGTGCGTGGCCATCTGACCGCCGATCTTGATCCGCTGGGTCTCGCGCGACAGCATGTGCCTGCTGACTTGTCGCCTGAATATCATGGCTTTGTCGGCGCAGCGCTTGATCGCAAAGTCTATCTGGGCGGCGTACTCGGCATCGAATGGGCCACGCCGCGCGAAATCGTGACGATCCTGCGTCGCAATTATTGCGGAAAAATCGGCTTTGAATTCATGCACATCGCCGATGTGGAAGAACGCAATTTCATCCAGGACCGGATCGAAGGCGGTGACAAATCGATCGATTTCACCCCGAATGGCAAGAAAGCCATCTTGGCGGCAGTGATCCGCGGCGAACAATACGAGAAATTCCTGGGCCGCAAATATGTCGGCACAAAGCGTTTCGGCCTCGACGGCGGTGAATCGATGATCCCCGCGCTCGAAGCCGTGATCAAGTACGGCGGCCAGTTGGGCGTGCGCGAAATGATTTACGGCATGTCGCACCGCGGCCGGCTCAACGTGCTCGCAAACGTCATGCACAAGCCTTATCGCGTGATCTTCCACGAATTTTCGGGCGGCAGTGCCAACCCCGAAGATGTCGGCGGTTCGGGCGATGTCAAATATCACCTTGGCACCTCGACCGATCGCGAATTCGACGGGATCAAGGTCCACATGAGCCTGCAACCCAACCCGTCGCACCTTGAAACGGTCGACCCGGTGGTGCTGGGCAAGACCCGCGCGCAGCAGGTGTTCCGCGACGATATCGGCCCAGGCCGCCACAAGCAGGTACTGCCGATCCTGATCCACGGAGACGCTGCATTTGCCGGGCAAGGCATCGTTTGGGAATGCTTCGGCTTTTCAGGCGTACGTGGCTACGACACCGGCGGCTGCATCCACTTCATCGTCAACAACCAGATCGGTTTTACCACCAGCCCTCAGTTTTCGCGCGGATCACCCTATCCGTCAGACGTGGCCAAAGGCGTGCAGGCGCCGATCATCCACGTGAACGGCGATGACCCGGAAGCGGTGACCTTCGCATGCAAACTGGCAATCGATTACCGCCAGAAATTCGGCCGCGATGTCGTGGTCGATATGTGGTGCTATCGCCGGTTTGGTCACAACGAAGGCGATGAGCCCAGTTTCACCCAGCCGCTGATGTATGCAAAGATCCGCCAGCACCCGCCAATCAGCGCGATTTACGCCGATCGTCTGGTGGCGCAGGGCGTGATCGACGGTGCCTGGAAAACACAATCCGAAGACAGCTTTGTTGCAACACTCGAAGCCGAATTCGATGCGTCCAAGAGCTACAAGGCAAACGAAGCCGACTGGTTTGGCGGCCGCTGGAGCGGGTTGAACAAGCCGGCAGACCCGGTGACCGCACGGCGCAATGTGCCCACCGGGATCGATTCGAAACTGTTCGACAGCCTCGGCCGCGTGCTGACCACAGTGCCTGACACGCTCACCGTGCACAAAACTTTGGGCCGGGTGATCGATGCCAAACGCGAGATGTTCAAGACCGGCAAAGGTTTTGACTGGGCCACCGGCGAAGCATTGGCCTATGGCAGCCTCGCTACCGAAGGATACAATGTACGCCTGTCGGGCCAGGATTCAGGGCGCGGCACATTCAGCCAGCGCCACGCGGTGTGGGTCGATCAGACCGACGAACACAAATATATTCCGCTCGCCACGCTGCCGCACGGCCGGTTTGAAGTGCACGACAGCCCGTTGTCGGAATATGGCGTGCTCGGTTTTGAATATGGCTATGCCAGCGCCGACCCAAAGACTTTGGTGCTGTGGGAAGCGCAGTTTGGTGATTTTGCCAATGGGGCACAAATTGTCATCGACCAGTACATCGCTGCTTCGGAAGCCAAGTGGCTGCGTGCCAACGGGCTGGTGATGCTGTTGCCGCACGGCTACGAAGGCCAGGGACCTGAACATTCGTCGGCCCGGCTCGAACGCTATTTGCAGCTCTGCGCCGAAGACAACATCCAGGTGTGCAATATCACCACTCCGGCCAACTACTTTCACGTGCTGCGCCGGCAGATGCACCGTTCGTTCCGCAAACCCCTGATCATCACCCACGGTCAACCCAAGGGACTCCACAAGTTCACGGTCAGCGGCGATGTCCACTGCGGTGGCGTCTACGATGAGACCACCTGCTTGATGGGCTGGACCCATGACGAGGAGGTCTCCTTCGAGGAACTCGAGGCTTTCGCCCTTTTCATCGGCTGGCCGAAGTGTTTCAGGAGGGTGCGGGTCTTCATCGGTGGGAACACCGCCAACCCCATGCGACCGGCGCTCATGACCGGAGCGGGTCTGCAGCCATTCTCCTGCACCTGGGATGGGGACTGGTGGGAGGCTCGGCTCAAGGAGAAGGGGCTGGAGGGCGTGTGGGCGACCGGGAAGAACGCCGTGGCTTTCGAGTGGGGAGAGGTCGACGAGTAACCTCATGTCCCCCTCCACCAAACCATCCCTCCAGAGGTGACCGAAATG